>QHZC01000679.1 GCA_003224515.1 Acidobacteriota bacterium | reverse complement strand
ACATTGTTTCGCCGAAGATTTACTTCGCTATCTTTGCGGCGCTGATGGCCGGCACCGGGATCACCATTTGGGCGGCATTTCAGAACTTTGGTAAATTCAATATTGTCATCGCGCTCGCCATCGCTACGATCAAGGCCACGCTCGTTGTTCTCTATTTCATGCACGCCCGCTATAGTCCCAAGCGCACTCAACTCGTCATCGTGTGTTCGGTTTTTTGGCTCGCCATCATGCTTGCCCTCACGCTCGCTGACTACGACACGCGTCCGCACGAAGGTCGTTTGGCATCCGCCAACACCTACGCCTCATCCTTTGGCGGTTACTGCTCCGGATAGCTCACACTGACCGAAACGCTCTTGGCGTTACGCCAGCATTCCTGGCGGCATTCCACCTTCAACAGAACGGTGACGCTGCCAGTGACTGTCCTGCCAGAGTTGTCTTCGCCGCTGAACGTGCCAGACATGCCCGTGCCACTCCCCGCACACCTCAATGGCAGCGCCAGCGATTCAACCGAGCCATCCATGAGGAAGTAACTTAGTTCAATCATAGACCCGTTGATGCACGTGACGCCCTCCGACCATTGATTGGCAGGCTTGTCGTACAGCGCCGTCACATCGATCTCGGTGCCTTGAATGGAATTGCCGCTGTCGTCCAGCGCGGTGACGTTTTGCAACAACGAATGATCGCTGCTGATGTCGGGGCCTGTTCCGTTCCAGTTGAGCGGGAAGGTGTCCCCGGGGGCCTGCGCCTTGGCGGGAAGCAGTGCCAGAGCGATCAGGGCGAGTGTCGTAACCAGGGAGAACTTTTTCATGCCTTCTCCTTTTCGCATGGATCTAGACTCATGATGCCACCAATCGCGGATACCTAGGCGTCTCGATTCGTCAAAACCGTGGGCGACCCCGCCAATACGTTCATAATGGATTCGGCACGTTGAAAGGCGCACATCCCTCATTTTTGCTCACTAAGCCCTAATTTCGGGCCGGCACACTTTCGTAATTATGGTGGTTTGGGCGACGCGGCGGAATTAAGCAGCGAATGCCGGGTCACCTGTCGGCGAGAAAGAAAAAGGGGGGAGTAACGAACCGGCCCAGCCCTCAATCCCCTAAAGGGATCCTCGGTTCGTCTCCCCCACTGGCTTTGGAAGTGCAAGCCCCAGGCCAATCCTAACATCTTTGTTTTCAATGAACTGTCAAGCGAATTCCAAGTAAAAAAGCTCTACCTCCCCCGAAAATTTACCTGCCCGGCTCCAAAGGCCCAGAATCGATGAATCTGTTGTCGGAACGAATCCAAGGTATTCACATGATTTTGCAGGACTTACCTGCCATTCGTTCGGCCTCGGCTGGCCCCTTTTAGGGCGTTTCGCCTCCACAGCGCTATGGCCAAAGCCTGTCGATATGCCCTCAGCACCTCCTTCGACTGCTACAATTCCATGAGCAGATCACCGGGCAGTTCCCGCGCGGGCCGGGTACGATTAGAAAACGTCCAATGCCTCCACGTAATCCTTTTCGCGCGGCGTTCCCGGCTTCCGCTCGCGTGCCTTTGAATCTCGTCGGCGCCGTGTTGCCATTCCGACGGCCTCCCATAAGCTTCCCAGAGCTGGTGGTATTCCGTCATCACCAGGCCCCAATGCGCTATGGCGCAACCGCGGTCTCTTGCCGCGGCATCCCGGAATGCTTCCACGGATTCCTCGTAAGTGAACGAATGCACAGCAGTGCCACACTGGGTGTGAATGATTCCTGCGCTTCGGCGGTGCACGACACCCGCAGAACGCCCACAACACTGTGGTTGTTCCTTTTCCCATTCTTCGCACGTTAGGACTCCTGCCGGAACTTCATTTGTCATCGACGGCAGCGGCCCTAGACTCACAGGGTCAATCCAGCAGCGGTTCGTTTCGTTGAATTCATTCCACCGCTTTGTTGACGCCAGCGAAATGGCGCATTCGGGCGATTCGGGCGCCGAAACCTTGTCGCACAAAGGCGCACAGAGTAGACTTTTCGCCTGCGTTTGCTCAGGGAGGTGTGGCATGCCCCGCATGGTTCGCTGTGGCCTGATTCAGGCCCAATGTGAGTGGTCTCCGGAAAAGTATTCTCTTCCGGACATCAAGAAGAAAATGATCGCCAAGCACGAACGCCTGATTGCCGACGCGGCCAAGCAAAAAGTCGAGATTCTAGGCCTGCAAGAGCTTTTCTACGGCCCATACTTCTGCGCCGAGCAGCAAACCCGCTGGTACGAATTGACCGAGAAGGTCCCGGACGGCCCCACGGTTTCACTAATGCAGAAGCTCGCCAAGAAACACCAGATGGTCCTCGTCGTGCCCGTATACGAAGTCGAAATGACCGGCGTCTATTTCAACACTGCCGCGGTGATCGACGCCGACGGCCGCTACCTCGGCAAATACCGCAAGCACCACATCCCGCACTGTCACCCGGGTTTCTGGGAAAAATTTTATTTTACGCCGGGAAACGCCGGCTATCCCGTTTTCCATACTCGCTACGCGCGCGTCGGTGTTTATATCTGCTACGACCGCCATTTCCCCGAAGGCGCGAGAATCCTCGGACTCAACGGCGCGGAAATCGTCTACAATCCCTCCGCCACCGTCGCGGGGCTCTCCGAATATCTTTGGGAACTGGAGCAGCCCGCGCATGCCGTTGCCAACGCTTATTTTGTCGCCGCCATCAATCGCGTCGGCACGGAGCATCCCTGGAAGATCGGCGAGTTTTACGGCAAGAGCTATTTCTGCGATCCGCGCGGGAAAATCGTGAAGCAGGCCAGCCGCGACAAAGATGAGTTGCTCGTCGCGGAATTGAATCTCGATGAAATCCAGAAAGTCCGCGACACTTGGCAGTTTTATCGCGACCGCCGCCCGGAATCCTACGGCGAAATCACACGCACACAGGCCGCAAATACCGCGGCTGCGGGATGAACCGCCCTCTCGGTCGCGACCAAACACCTTATGGGATTTGAAACAATGAAGAAAGCGGATCTCTGCGATGAGTGAATCTCACAGCGGCACGCTTCGCGCGGAAACCATCCAGAGCAGCTCGCTTTACAACCAGGACCTTGCTCCGGTCCCCGGAGCGCGCCGCACCTGGCGCACCTACAACTACGCCGCCCTATGGATTTCCATGAGCGTGAACATCCCCACCTACATGCTGGCGAGCGGGATGATCGCCGGCGGCATGAACTGGAAGCAGGCGCTCTTCACCGTATTTCTCGGCAATGTGCTCGTGCTGATTCCCATGCTCTTGAACGCGCATGCCGGAGCGCAATATGGCGTTCCCTTTCCCGTTTTTGCACGCGCATCCTTCGGCGTTCTCGGCGCCAACGTCCCCGCCATTCTGCGCGCGCTCGTGGCCTGCGGCTGGTTCGGCATTCAAACCTGGATCGGCGGCGAAGCCATCAACGCCATGATCGTGGCCCTGGCCCCCGGCTGGGCGAATTTTCATTCCGGCGCGGCATTCTGTTTTGCCTTTTTCTGGCTTCTGAATGTGCTGGTGATTCTGCGCGGCATTGAAACCATCCGCTTCCTGCAGGGCCTCTCCGCACCGTTCCTGCTGCTCATCGGATTTGCATTGTTGCTTTGGGCGCGTCAAAAAGCCGGTGGCTTCGGCCCGATGCTGGCGACGCCCTCGAAATTTCAAACCTTCGGCGAATTCTTCCACTTCTTCATCCCTTCGCTCACCGGCGTAGTCGGATTCTGGGCCACCGTCTCATTGAACATTCCCGATTTCACCCGCTACGCCCGCAGCCAGCGCGATCAAATCGTCGGCCAGGCCCTCGGCCTCCCAGCGACCATGACCTTCTATTCTTTCATCGGCATCGCCGTCACTTCCGCCACCCTGATCATTTTTGGCGAGGCGCTGTGGAATCCGGTTGCGGTCCTGGCACGGCTCGGCAATCCCTGGGCGGTGGTCCTGGCCATGATCGCGTTGCTCACGGCCACGCTCAACGTCAACGTCGCCGCCAACGTCGTTTCCCCCGCCAACGATTTTTCCAATCTTTTTCCTCGCCGCATCAGTTTCCGCACCGGCGGCCTCATCACCTGCGCGATGGGCATCGTCATGCAGCCGTGGAAACTGATGGCCGACTACGGCAGCTACATTTTCGGCTGGCTGGTCGGCTACTCCGGTTTTCTCGGTCCGATTGCCGGCGTTCTCATCTGCGACTACTTTGTCGTGCGCAAGAAATTCCTCCTGGTCGCGCGGCTTTAACTGGAGCGCCGTCGCGGCGCTAGCGGCGGGTGCCGGAGTCGCTTTCGTCGGCCTGGTGGTTCCGCCGCTGCGCCTCCTGTACAACTACGCCTGGTTCGTAGGGTTCCTGGTGAGTTTCCTCGCCTACTTCGCCTCGATGAACCGAATTGAGCCTGTGACCCAGCCAGCGGACTGAGGAGGATCGTTTCCTATGGACTTCGGCATCACCATCAAACCAGACATCTCCATTGATAGAATCCTCAGTCTCACCCGCCAGGCCGAATCGAGCGGATTTTCCTTCGGCTGGATGTTCGATTCCCACGTCCTTTGGAAGGAACCATTTCCCCTCCTGACGCTTATGGCCGCCAACACGAAAAAAATGCGCCTGGGCACCTGCGTCACCAACCCCGCGGTCCGCGATGTCACCGTCTCGG
>QHZC01000030.1:4535-8298 GCA_003224515.1 Acidobacteriota bacterium | reverse complement strand
AAACAACATGAAGAGGCAAAAGGCTTTCTCTCTCCTTCAACTGCTAATCGAAGTGGTATTCACTTTGTTTATCGCCGGGCTCGTAGTGCCGAGCCTCCTCCGGTCTGATTTGGCCACGAAAGAGGCTTTGGCTGCAGGTTCTCTCCGAACCATCAACATCGCTGGCGTGGTACTCTCGTACACGAACCAAAACGTCGAAGTTGCCATCTTGGGCGCGTTAGTCGGCGCGATGGCAGCCCTTGCTATCCCTTTTCCCGCCATGACGCCCAAGAACGCAACCTCAACAATCACTCTGCAGGCCGCGCCCCTGCAACGCTGAAACTGTTTTTGGAATTGTGGGATAATAACCCATCACGCTCTGCCACAGCAATCAGCCGCATCGGCGAACAAAATCAACAGGCTAACAGCCGCCTGCAATTTGCTAACTCGCACCGCGAGAATAAGTTAACCAAGAGCGCCGCGGACACTGGCGCACGCGGGCGCTGCCGTCGCTTCCCCAAGTGCTCGACGCGAAACGCTTGCCACTTGTCACCGCGCTTTCGGGTGGAGAGACCAAGATGCTCGGAGGCAAGCAGTTGGTCAGGTTTTACGAAGAGATACAAATGGCTTCCCGCATCGAGCCCAACACGGAAACCCCAAATCGAAGAGCAGAAAGAAGAGGCCAATCCAGTTGACGCAATCACAGGTAGGTAGTCGAAAAGAAAGAGTTCCAGCTATCAGCGCATTGAAGTGCAATCGCCCGGCGGTCAGCGTGAGACCTTTCCCGGGGGCCAGGCAAATCGGAATTCTGACTTTCAAGCAAGGCTCCGGCTACCTCTCCACCTCGCAACCGTCCAAAGATTCCCGACGATCCATCCCTTGCGCAGCTTGGCCCATAATAGGTTTTTCATCCAACCATTCAGCGGTACAATGATTATCTCTACCACTCGGAGGTAGCCATGACCCGCGACCTATCTCGCAGAAAATTCCTCGAAAGCCTCGGCGTCACCACGGCCGGTGTTGGCTTGTCTCTTTTCCCCGACATGGCCGAGCCTCCCCGCGCGTTGTCGTTCCCAACGCGCACGCTTGGCCGCACCAACGCCAAAGTTTCCATTCTCGCCTTCGGCTGCGGCAGCCGTTTCCTCATGTACGACGACGAGGAAAAAGCCATCGCCGCCCTCCATCATGCAATCGATCTAGGCATCACTTATCTTGACACCGCTTACGCTTACGGGGACGGCAAGAGCGAAACCCGTGTTAGCAAGGTGATGGCCTCGCGTCGCAAAGACGTCTGGCTCGCCACGAAAATTCTCGACCGCACCCGTGACGCCTTCCTCAGGATCCACAGCGTCGGCCACGCCGACGATCTCAAAAAAATCGAAGCGCCTGATGGTGCCCTCAAAGGCCTCCTCGAAGCCCGCGAACAACAACTCACCCGCTTCATCGGCATGACCAGCCACATCAGCGGGGAAGTCCTGGCCACCGCCATTCAACGCCACGATCTCGATTGCGTGCAGATGGCACTCAACGCCTCGCGCAACGGCCGTTTTGAAGAGCTCGCCCTCCCCGCTGCTAAAGCCAAAAATCTCGGCACTATCGCCATGAAGGTCACCGGCCAGGAATTCCTTCTCGGCAGCGCCTCCGGCAAGGCCGATATCGATTCCTTGCTGCGCTACTCGCTGAGCCTGCCCGTCACAACCGCCGTCGTCGGCATGCCCAGCCTCGACATGCTCGAGCACAACACCACTCTCGCCAGGAATTTCTCCCCCCTTTCGGACGACGAGATAAACCGCCTTCGCCTCCAGCTTGCGCCTTCCCGCGATGGTCTCGAGCACCGGCTCGTCGGCCATCTCGACGGCCCCACCGCCGCCCCTCACCTCTTCTGTGTGTGATTTCCCAGCGCAGGCGCCGTCCCCGTTCCGAGCGCACAAACTTTGCGGCCCTCCAATTGGAGGCAAGCTTTTGAGTTTTTACCAAACTGCCCGTAAAGCCCCGGCGTTCAGGCCGGGGATATAAGGCTTGCTTTTTTCTTCCGCTAAGGCTGATCTGTGAAGCAGGAACTCACCGAAGAGACCGGACTAAACATCCGGCTCCGTAGGAATCCTCGCCGCAAGCGGCGTGGAGGACGTCAATTACTCTATAGACTCTGGCACGCCCTCTGGCAACCGGTAACGGCTCGCTATTGCTGGAATGCGCTAGCCCGGTGGTGTAGGCTGTCGGCAGCTGACACCAATAACGAGTCGCATGGAGCCTAAACCTTCAAGTTTGAACAGTCCCTTAGAAAAGTCGGACGACCCGCTTGTTACTTCTCCCCTGCAACTCGAAGACACGACTTCTGGCCCGGATTGCATCCAAAGTTTCGGATAAGTGCCATACGGCCAACTGGTCCGCTTGAAACTCGGAGAATGTTGTTGAGGCTGATTGGAGTCGCTACAATCAACTTGATTAACACCGCGCCTTGCTGTGGGCCGGCCGCGACCGGTTTCATCCAGATCGTCCTAAACAGGAGTTCGGCAACCGGCGGTTCACTGGACGAGCGCGATCAAGTTCAAAAAAAAGCGGCGGAACGATGCTGAGTAAGCCGATCTCGTTTTGTGCAGACTGGCACTTGGAGCCGAAAGCGCAACGCTACAGGCGGGCGCCACCAAGGTTGACATCACGCCCTCTGCCGACGCCGAGCTGCCGATGAGCGGGTATGCCGATCGCAAGGAGGGTTTCAAGGGAGTTCACGATCACATCTACACGCGTGCCATTGTCTTCGGCGACGGCACCAGGCTCGCTGCGGTGGTCGCATGGGAACTGATTGGCGTGCCAAATGCCGTCTGGGAGGTGCTGTCGCAGCGCATCGCTCGAGAGACTGGCATACCAGCCGAGTATCTGATTCTCTGCGCAGTGCATGACCACAGCGCACCAGCTCCGTTCGGCATGTACGGCAACGACTCGCCGAAATCCGCCGCTTACACCAAACAGGTCGAGGATGCTACGGTTGAAGCTATCCGCAAAGCGAAAGAGAATCTTCAGCCGGCCAAAATCGGGATCGGAAGCGGAAAAGCTTACGTGAACATTAACCGCCGCGAATATTCGTCTGACAGCGGATGGTGGTTGGGCTACAACCCCGAAGGGCCGTCGGATAAGACCGTGACGGTAATACGCTTCGATGCGCTTTCTGGCAAGCCGATCGCCTAGCTGATCAACTATCCCGTTCATGCGGTTGTCATGGGAGATGAGAATTATCAGATCAGCGGTGACCTCGCTGGAGCTACGTCACGCTACGTGGAGAATTATTATCGCGGGAAGCCAGAGGATGCTCCTCGCGGCGATGCCGGCGTGGCGATTCAGCTGCGGCCTAAAGAGACTACCGAAAACGTCGTGGCTTTGTGGACGAGCGGCGCAGCGGGGGACCAAAATCCTATTTCGCTCGCGCGCGGTTCGGCTTTCGCGATGGTGGACGCTCTAGGAAAAATTCTTGGCGAAGAGGCAGTACGCGTCGCGGGAGCTATCCGCCCCACTGACCAAGCCAAGATCTGGGGCAAACAGCGGGTGGTCACTTGCCCAGGCAGAAAAGTTGAACCGGGTCCGATGCCGCGCAAGGAATATAAATGGGAGGAATCCGACCCAGTCAGCATTCGACTGAGTCTGCTCATGATCAACGATATCGCCGTGGCCGGCGTATCGGGCGAAGTGATGACCATGATTCACGAACATCTCAAAAAGAAATCCACTTCCAGCCGCCCCGTTATGGTGACACATGCCAATGGATCGAGCGGGTACATTCCCGATGATG
>QHZC01000030.1:0-4515 GCA_003224515.1 Acidobacteriota bacterium | reverse complement strand
CACCACATCGCGCCTGAAGCCAGGTTGTGCCGAGAACGCGATCGTGGACGGCTTTTTCAACCTGATGCTGCAGCGTTAGTAAGCCGGCTTGCGTAAAGCTATCTTGCGTGGGTCCTCGAGCCGTAAGCTCCCTGTTTATTCGCGCTGGGTTGCAACACTCGAATACGCAGATCACCCAACACCATTCTCACCCACGGTATGAGATCGTTCTTTGGTCATTCGAGATTTGTTGTCCAGGAATGAGGTTTGGCTGGCGGGCAATTTCGTGACAGTCTGCCATGTCCATGTTTGCCAATGCGGCGTTCGACCAAGACGGATTCCGGATTGCCCCCGTGTATCTTCCATGTCAGCCGGGCGCCGGCCTGTTCCCTTGCGAAGATCAATTCGCTGGCCGCCCCAGGTAATTCCATCGAGTCGAAATAGCTTTCATGAGCGATAGCCATCACACGGTCGCGGAGCGGCATTTGATCGAGAGTGTCAGTGGTACCGGGCTTCCAAGGAAGCAAGGTCATTTCTATCGCGCCGCGGTATATGTTCATTCCCGGCGCAAGTATGAAATGAACTCCGCGCGCCCTGGCGTCTTTTCCCATGCTCATGCCTGCGCGTCGCGCGAGTTCCGTGTCCCAAGTGGCCGCCAGCAGAATGCCTGCGGGATACGCGGTCGTAGGTCCATAGTCGTCCACGCCCAGCGGACCATCCGACATGACCAAAACCGGCAAACCAAGCCGGGGGGATGGCTTGAAGGTAGAAATCGTTGATCCCACCAATGATCGTAAGCTTTTCGTCGCGATTCATCTTGCTCAGAGTGGCTTCGACTCGCTTCTCGACCTCGGCGTTAGAAATAGAAGGGCTTTGCGCGGTTCCAAAAGAATTACCGCAGAGCAAGAGGATAACCAGGACGGCAGCGCGATATTACTGTAGGAGCGACCTCAATCGATGACTGAACCGGCCCATAGAATCCTGACTACTTTTCCTCAACGATGATTACGTCCCAGGGCTTTATGGCTATCTGCTGCCCCTGGTCCACGGCTGTCTGAGAGAGTAAATCCTTGCCGAAATGGTAGGCATAAGAAAATGTTTGCGGGTCGTTCGAATAGTTCAAGTAGTAGTGCAAAGTCTTCCCAGCGCGATTGGAGCCGTGTTTTACGCGGACTGGTCTTGGCAAATCCTGGTCAGGACCCGTCAAGTCAGCCTGCTTCAGAACGTCCAGGAGCACGCTCTGCTGCAGTTTGTCGCTGAGGACTGTTCCTTCGTACGTCAAGGTGCCCTTCCCGAATGAGTTTCGCGTGACCGCAGGATATTTGCCAAAGAAGGGGTGATCATAGGAGGTGAGCGGTTTCGCAGTGTCCGGAATCAGCATTTCCGCCCAATCGGAAACTCTATTTTCCGCTCCGGCTTGAAATGGATCATCCTTTAACGCCAAGGGCCGGAGCAATGATGAAAACTCCTGATAATGCAAACCCGCGGCGTTGCGCAAAGGCCCCGGGGCCATCTCCCAACGAACAGTCGAATACTCGTTACAGAATCCACTCTTAAACGAAAGGACCAGGTTGCCCCCGCCTTTTACGTAATCCACGAGCTTTGCCAGCACGGCGTCGCTTGCCACATAAAGCGGTGGAACGAGAATCACCTTGTAAGCGGAAAGATTCTTACTTTCGGGAAGAACGAAGTCCACGCCGACATTCGAACGGTACAGCGCACTGTACATCTGCCGAAGGATCGTGCGGTAGTTCACACGATCGCTAAACTTCATGAACTCGATGCCGTAGTACGAATCGTTGCTGTAAAGAATCGCGACCTGATTCTTGCGCTGAATATCGACGATCTCCGGGCCGATCCGTTGCAGCTCGTGCGCCGTGCGGCTCACCTCGTCGTACGCACGGCCGGGCGTCAGGTCATGCCCCAATACGCCCTTCCAATAGGTCTCCTGACCGTAATGGATCGAGTGCCTGTGCCAATACTCAACCATGTTCGCGCCGGAAGCGGAATGGGTGTAGACATCCAAGCGCAGCTGGCCATCGTATGGTGGAAACTGCTCTTTGGAATCCCAGCCGATGGCCTCTGCGTTGGTTTCCGTGATCAGGTAGTTGGTCTGCTTGAGCGAGCGGACGTAATCGCCGACGTAGGAAGACGCTTCGCCGTCGAACTGGTCTTGAGTTCCGTGATATGGGTTCGCCGCTGCGATGTCGAGGCTCTTGACTACGTCGGACTCGTTAACTTCCGGGCGGGGAGGACCGGCAAAGTCATGCATCACAAACTGATCGGGACGCTTGTACTCATTGACGATGGCCGCCTGCCAAGCAAGAAAATCGGTAGTCATCCATTGGGAGTAGCGCTCCCATTCAAGCTTCCATCCTGGGTTGATGATACCGTCGCGCGGGGGCAACTCGGACCAATCGTTAAGCCGTTGTCCCCAGTAGTTCAGCCCCCAAATCTTATTGAAGGTATCTGTCGTCTTGAACTTTGATTTCAAGTAGTTCGCAAACCCAACCTGAAGAGGAAGTTTCATTGTCGATCTGGTAGCCGATGATGGCCGGATTGTTCTTGTAGTGTTCGAGAATCTTGCGGCTCACGCGTTCGCAATAAAATCTGTACGTTGGATTCGAAAGATCCGTATTTTGGCGGTAACCGTAATACAGGTATTGCCCACCGAGGCGCGTCACGACAATTTCTGGATGTTCCTTATAAAGCCAGGCAGGGATGGAAGCCGTCGGCGTGCCCATGATGATGCGGATCCCAGCAGCGTGGAGCTTATCTACCACACGATCCATCCACGCGAATTCAAACTTGCCGTCCTCCGGCTCCCACAATCCCCAGCTGAATTCCCCGATACGGACCACTGTGATGCCGGCTTTCTGCATCAGTTGAACGTCCTGATCCAGACGGTCGTAGGGCATATATTCGGGGTAATAGGCCACGCCATATAGCACGGTATCCATGCGGTCGGCGCGGAATGCCTCGCGGGTTTGAGCTTTCCCCGGCAGGGCCGCGCAGAGCAAGCTGGCAAGAACTAGTCCCGCTCTCGCGGACCACGAGAACCCAATTCGAATCGTTTCCTGGAAGATCATGAGCGACCCTTTCCCGGATTCATCGCCGTTGAATCGCGCAACACGAAACTTGTCTTGAGGACGTATTCGGTCCCCTTGAGGTTCGGGATCTCACGTTGTACATCGTGCCACAGCGCTTGAAACACGAGGCGGACAAGTTCGGTCTGCGCCATCTCGATGGTAGTCAGCGGCGGGAGGATGTATTGCGACAAGTGGATATTGTCGAAGCCGATCACGGAAAGATCCCGTGGAACCACGATCTTGTCGCTATAACACTTGCGCATCACCCCGATCGCGGTCATGTCGTTCGAACACAGAATTGCGCTCGGACGCAAGCGCAAACTTAACAATTTTGAAAATGCCTCTTCCCCGCCTTCCGGCGTGTGGTCGCCCTCGACGATTAACTCCGGATCAGCGGCCATTCCGATCTCGTTCATCGATCGGACGAATGCGTCTTTGCGGGCAAGGGCCGATTTCAAGGTCAACGGACCAGTAATGAATGCGATTTTCTCATGTCGCAAGGCGGCTAGATGCTGTACCGCCTGCCGAATGCCATGCAGATAATCGATTCGAATATTGCTTACGCGAGCCCTCGGCGGCCCGACGTCTACGAACACCAGGGGCACGTTGCGGAGTTTGAGATCATCGAGGAGTGATTCCTCCATCCCAAACGTCATAACCGCGACGCCTTCGACCCGGTGCTCCAGCATGCGCCGCGCTGAGGTCTTCATGCGCTCAGGATCGTGAACTGTTGAGGTCACTAGGATTTCGTAGTTGTGCTTCACGGCGGTTTCTTCGAAAACGTGGACGATTTCCGGAAAAAATGGGTTCGTGATTTCGGAAACGATCAATCCAAAAATCCGGCTGCGCCCGGAAACCAGCGCGCGCGCCTGAGTGCTCGGGAAATACCCAAGTTCTTCAACGATTCTCCACACGCGCTTGGCCAGTTGCGGTTGTACGCTGGGATGACGGTTAATGGTTCGCGACACCGTTGCAGACGAAACCCTTGCGCGTTTGGCGATCTCGCGGATATTCATATGTCGCTACCCAAGGCTCGTATTACTGCCCCCGCTCGCTCCTCGCACTTTTGCAATCGTCCGACTGAGAAGCTCCCTGATCCGTTGCGTCACAAGACGGCACTGCGTTGCCCCAAAAATCATGCCCGCCATTTTTTTCGACCAACCTGCCGCTTTTTTTCGAGGGAGACGTCGCCTGTAAACGATATCCGGTCAAAGAAGGTATCCCGACAGCGCCTTGACCAGGCGCGACTAGCTTTGGATCAACCGTCAGCGCATGAGGATCGTTGGCCGGCACCTCGGCGCCGTAATAATCATTGGCATCGAACAGATCGTCTATGCTCATCCCAAAACCGCGAGCCGACACGTACGCGCCGTCCGAAGCGCGCGATACCCCATAGGAAAACCGCGCTGTTCCTGTCACGTAAAAAATGTTGTTGTAAAAATGGCTG
>QHZC01000677.1 GCA_003224515.1 Acidobacteriota bacterium | reverse complement strand
ATCCTTACGCTCCCGGTGATCCCACCATCAACATCAAATACACCGTCAACGAATGGTCCCGCCGCATCAAGACACTGCTCAGCTGGCATTTCATCCACATTGTTGACGTGCAAGGCTTATGGGTGATTCAGGTGCCTAATGATAATGAAGGTTCAAGAGTAAGCGTTAAGCGAGGTGCATCTGTCGCGTGCGGTTTGCCTCTGGCAAACTGGGCGGATGCTCGCAAGGAGCGGGTCCGGGGAGAAGAACCGTGCCGTCGAATTCACTCTCGCTTTGGTGAGATATTCCTACCCCGCCGTCGCCAGCTGCCCAGGAGCGTGAGCCTTCACTGAGGGTCCTGCCAACGGGGCACCAGGTCTTGCTGGTTGAGAGTTTGGATGAGATAGGAACCCACGTCCTCGCTGAAGAGAGTCTGGAGGAGCACATAGGTCCGGTTGACCACATCGATCATGAGCGTCTTCATCTCCTCGTCGCTGAGACGCGACAGTTTTGACCAGGGGATTTCACCGAAAGGGGTCTTCACCACCACGTCCGAGTAGTCGCCGGCTTGGGAAGAGGGAGTGATGCCGGCGTGGAAGTCTTCCAGGACCGTGTTGCGGAAGCAATGCAGCGCCATATATTTGGCCAGACGCTTCAGGACTTGTGGATTTTGGGCCAGAAGCCTTGCGCTCGTGCGATTCATCTCCCCACACCTCTGTCACTTTCCTATGTCAGGTGTGCGCACCGAGGCAAGGGTTAAATAGAGGTTGTCCGGGCCGTGGTGCGGAGATAAGCTACGAGCCTTCAGCGAGGGAATCATGAGATTCCGACCGCAGCGCTACCAATGCCCGAAGTGCCGATGGGAGTTTGCCTTCCGGAAGAAAAGGTGTTGCCCCGGGTGTGGCACGTTGCTATTGATCGCGTCGGACAACCCCACCGATGCCGAGCTGACCGAGCTGAAGAGCTCATGGTTACAGCCGTTGGCGAGCCACCAGCCGCCGGGAGGCGATAGATCGGACCACTGGCCTGATTATTCGGCGCAAAGAGAATGACCCCTTCGCGAACGGAATTGATTTCCTGGTGATGGAGTATCTGGAAGGCGAGACGCTCGCCCAGCGACTGGTGAAAGGTCCACTGCCGCTCGATCTTCTCGGCCTTCCACCTGTTCCGGCGCCATGTACTGCAACGTGCCCAGAATCGTCCCCTGCGCCGTGATGGCTTCTTTCGCCGTAGGAAGTTGAGAGAGCGGACGAGCGCCAGAACAAAGATTGCTTTGTCATCCTCCAAGCCTGCCTCCGCGATCTTCTGCTCCAGCTCCAACGAATATTCCAACATTCTGTCGCGCGCGGCAAACCAGGCGTGCCAGATTTCGCCTCCAAGCCAATGCAGCGAGATGCCGACGATGACGTTTGGGCACCCGCGACGCGATCGCATCGCTCAAGGACATCACGGCCAAGGGTCCGCTCACACTGAAGAACGAGATCGTGCTGGGGAAGCCGTTCCGATTCACGAAGGACAATATCGACCAGTTCAACTTCTAAGTCATAAACGGCGAGGAACGATCCAGGGCGGGCTCAAGGGGGAGGAGGAGGAACGGACGCCTCCTCCTCCCTAATCGTCCGGAAAGCGGCTGATGGAATCAAAACGCTAACCACGAAAGGAAATGAGATGACCACGATCACCGAGACGCTCTTCAGACCAATGGACCCACGCCGAAAACACTGAATGTTTCAAAAGACCTGAGCTTCCGGTGCCACCCTTGAGGCTCATTTTATTTTATTGCCGCCTTTTGCCGCCGCGACCAATCGCTAAGTTGTTACAGGGAACCAAGATGACTGGAGCGGGCGATGGGAATCGAACCCACGTCCGCTTACTTCTAACCTATTGAATATACTGACTTCTCTTCCCTGAATTGCGTCCAACTACGTCCAACTTCAGCGAGTTGGCTATGTCCGCCATCGCCTGCTCGGTGATTCCGCCACGGAGGTGAATATATCCGAGCGTTGTCTGCGCGTTTGAGTGACGGAGCTGTTGCTGCGCGACTTCCGGGGCATATCCAGCGTCGACGATAAAACTAGCGACACTGTGACGAAATGCATGAAGTCCGCAACGTGGAATGTCGAGGGCGTCGAGGATCGGCCAGAGCCGATACTCTACGACTTTGTTGCTTGAAGGCGGACGACCGTTCCGAGTAACAAATAGAAACCCTTGCGCATTGGGTTTGCATTCTTCCTTGTACTGACTAAGAACAACTGCAAGCGGATCGGGAAGTGTGACCGGCGCCGCGCTTTTCTTGCTCTTTATGGATTGCACTTTTCCGTACCACGCTGAGCGGCGAATTTGAATGCATTTGTGGTCAAAGTCGATGTCACCCCATTGAAGTCCAAGAGCTTCGCCAGATCGCGAT
>QHZC01000678.1 GCA_003224515.1 Acidobacteriota bacterium | reverse complement strand
GCAATTTTGCACACCTTCATTTGGTACCTCCGTATTTAGGGGCCGTGCCTCGCCAAAACGTCGTACACCGGCAGAATGAATGACCTGGAGAAAAGCTGAATTCGGATAGTTCCGATAAGATTCTTGCTATGGCCAGCGCTTGCCGTTCCTGCGAGGACCTCGTCTTCGAAAACCTGGCTCTCCGTCGGCAACTGCTGGCTCTGCATACGCAACGGCCTCGCCATCGATTGACTGGTCTGCACAAGCTGTTTTGGGTTGCGTTGAGAAACGTTCTGGTCCGGGTGGACCAGGCCTCTCGTCTTGGTCACTCCCTGAACCGTCGTGAACTGGCATCGAGCGGGGTTTCGTTTGTATTGGGCATGGGTCTCAAGATTCAGACGAGTGGGAGGACGGAAGCGTGTCAAAAAGGAGGTTCGTGCATTAATCTTCCGTATGGTTGCCGAGAATCCGACCTGGGGAGCACCGCGTATTCACGGCGAACTGCCCAAGCTTGGTTTCGATGTTTCGGAAGGGAGTGTCTCGCGATGGATCCGGCGAGCCCCAAGAGATCGCGATCTCGTGAAGCGATGGCTGACGTTCCTTCAGAAACCATCGCGAGGCAATTGGTGCGATGGACTTCTTAAGCTCACGTTTGGTGTTCTGTACTGCTTTTTCGTTATCGGCCACGACCGGCGTAAGATCCTGCACTTAAATGTGACGCGAAATCCCAGTGCGCTTTCGCTTATACAGCAATTGCGAAAGGCGTGGGTATCGCATAGGGCAACGGAGCCACGGCCCCGAGAAGGGAAGCCTATTGACCTGAAGGACCAGGGGAAAAGAATGTCCTAACTCTCATTTGTATTTTCTTGGACCGCCTGGGGACCTTGCCTGTCGAAAGGCAACACTCTTTTCGAATCTAGCTAAGGCGGTAGCTGGTGAGCCAATCCGTGGCAGCTGCCGGGGCCATAAAAAGGGACGTACGATCTTCTGACTCGCGCAGTCCGCAATTCCTCCGATGTGCTTGTCGGCCGTTTGCAGGATGGCACGGTGACCTATATTCATCGGCGACGCTGGCCTGCCGTCGTAAGGTTGGCGGATTGGCTTGACGGGACGAAACTGGCGGCAATTCACGAGGAACATAAGCCGTCCGGCGCACACAAACTTCACTTAATTCCTTTTACGAAGTGGGTCCCAACAGAGATACGGCAAGTGGTAAAGGAGCTTTCCGAGCAGGAAGCCATTTCCCAACTCGCCGACTGGATAGATGTCATAAGACCACAGAAATCGCCTGCGAGCGGCCGCTCACTGACATGATCTGGGCCGAAACCAAATGGTTATGACCTGGCTCCCGAATTCCAGCGTATCTCGCCGCGGGCCCAACCGTAGTTTCCTGCCTGCGATGGTTACGTTGCTGCGGCGGCTCTGATGAAAGATGCGATCGCGTCTTCCGCCTTGTCGAATACCTCAAACACTCTGACGAGCTTTGTAATCTGAAGCACCTCGTGTGCATGACTACTGAGGTTGGCAAGCTTGATGTCACCGCCGACCTTGCGAGCCGACATATACAGAGCCACTAGAGTGCCCAGGCCGCCGCTATCGATGTAAGTGACATCCCCGAGGTCAAGCACGATTTGGCGGGATCTGTTCAACAAATCCTTCCCAAGAATTCGCAGAGAGGTTGACTCTTCGCCAAAGAAGATGGCGCCGCTGAGATAAACGACAATGACCCCGTCTATCCTGCTGGTAGTGGTGTTAAGGGCCATGAGAACCTCCCGCCACAATCGCGTGGAGCGCGGAAGTGACTGTCGGTTGGACCCAAGATCGAAAAGGGTCGGTGGTTGCAACGTATCCTCCTCGGGGGCGGATTGCAAGCGCCGGATAACTGGATCAGATATGGCGTTCCTGTCGCCCGTCTTGCAACAGGTCATCCCTGTCGGAAAGGGAATGCTGTCGACACACTTACCGTTATAACGAGCGCTCCCAGGCGACAAGTGAGCGAAAGAAGTCAATTGACGGGCGGGGGCGGCATGCCACCGCTGTTCAGCTGGCCCGAGCCTAGCCGCGCTGTTTGTTTCTAGCAGCAGTGTACCGCGGGGTCTTTTAGGTTGGAGTCGGATTGGGGCGCAGGCGGTGCGGGCTCGGGGGAGGATTCCGGCGCTGGCTGCGGTATCGGGTCAGGCTGTGGGATTGGTTGTTGTGGATCGCTCACTTTTTGGCCTCCTTGCATGCCAGAAGTTTTACGGCGGATTTTAATATGTCCCTCTAATTCATTTGAAAGGGCATGTCCAGCATGCTAACCAAGATTTCCGATATCAACGTTCCCCTTCAAACCTTCCAGGGTCCGCCGCTCTTTTTTCTGGCGGCCGATTTCTTTCTGCGGATCTTCTTGCCCCTCCATCTTCAAAGATTTGGCAATCGCAGCCTCGGCTTCTCCATCTAGCCGTTTCGAAAACATGACAAGCGCAAAAGAGTTCAGGAATCTAGAACGGACAAGGTTTATCGAGTACTGCGAATCTTCCCAGCGGGCGATGACCTTTTCTGTCGTCCTATACAGCTCGTTCGTTGGGAAGCTGATCTCGCCAGCAGTCCTCGTTGCAGTTCCG
>QHZC01000675.1 GCA_003224515.1 Acidobacteriota bacterium | reverse complement strand
TGGCGTACTTGTACTCGGCGTTTTCGGAGAGGTCGCCGTGGGCACGGGCGACAGCGATCTCCTTGGGAAGCTCGACGTTGAGCTCGTGCGAGAGCTGGTCGATTTCGTCCTGGAGCTTTTTCTTAATCTTGGCTAGTGGGTCCGGCATGGTCGTCGGTTGTCAGTTCGCTAAAAAAGTGGGCGGAGTCCGCGACCAATGCATGGTCTCGCGGACCCCGCGTAAGGAACATTATAGATGCGAGAGAATTGAAGTCACAAGGGGAAGCCTAACAATCGGCGCGAAGAGGCATTATCGGAGGTTAGTGGACCTTTACTTCCAGGGTCTGGGTGCGGGTGTTGCCGGCGGCGTCAGCAATGGTCAGTGTGTAGGTAGTTGATTTAGTGGGAGTTACTTCAACACAGCGAGAGTATGAGGGCCAGACTGGATTGGACTGCGGTTCGAGCTTGACGGTCTTGGCATTGGCCACTCCGTAGCACAACTGAACGGTTTCGCCGCTGTGAATCGCCCCTGGAGAGGCGTAGAAATTCTGGATGGTGAGCTCCTTTCCACCAAATTGCTCCAGGGCGATACGATCTTGCTCCTGTTGTTTCTGGGTTCTCTGTTTTTGGTTGCGCTTCTCAATGTCACGGTTTTCGTACCAGCGGGAGAAAAGCATCCAGCCCACGACGAGCGTGCCGACGGCGAGTGCGGCCCAGGAATAGAGAAAAGGATTCTTGAAGGCAGATCTTTTTTGTGGAACCGGTTCAGCCAGCATGCATGCACTCCATTGGAGCGACAGCTTCCATAAAGAAAATAGCGCGGAATGGCGTGTGGAAGAAAGATGTGGCGACCGGCCGGTAAAACTCACCGCTCGGCGGCGCGGGCCAATTCCCGCCAGGCGACGAGCTACGTATTTTGTTCCCGGAGTAACTGGCGGAATCCAGGGCTGGTGAAGAAAATCGAAATCGCGCTGGCGCGAGGCGGCGCCCCAAGTGTCTCCGCTCGCGCGTAGCGGCTTTCATTTCGTCATCGGCGAGGGCCAGGTGGATGACGAATTCAGTGACGCCAGGTTGAAGATTGTTGACGGCGGGTATCGATGGTAACGGTGTGGTCCAGGACGATGTCAGCAAGGCCCAAGCTGGATTCCAAATTTATGCCCGAGCTCGCGGCGTTAGTTGATCGTCAGCGTCATGGTAGTCGATGCCGTTATGCGCCAACAATGGTTATGGTATAGGTTCCCTTCGCAGCGCTTGTGCTACTCTGCGGCGCCGCGGACGAGACGCCCGCGCAACCCGATGCCACTAAGCCCACCACGGCCAAAGTACAAATTCCCGCAAGCGTAGCAAGCCTGCGGGAACGACGACCCAGCAGCCCGACAAAAAGCAGTCCCGCGATCGCCATGCTCGCTTGTGTTGCATGAAGAGGGGAAAACAGCTGCAGGTCGGCCCTGGAAGCGCTCGGCGCGGCCCCAAGGAGGATGTCGCGCCTGCTGCTGCTTGCCACGGCTACTGCGGAATTGGTGCACGCCGAGGCGATCGTATGCAAGGTCAAGGTCGCTCGAACCGCGCTGGTTCCAGAGACGGCTGTATTCGGCAGCACGAAGCAGCCATTCGAGAGAGAAGGACTGCTGGAGACAGTCCACGCGACGGTACCGGTGTAACCGTTCTGCGGTGTGATGGTAACCGTGGAGGTGCCCGAATTGCCTGCGGACACCATCACGCTGGTGGCAGCAAGCTTGAAGGCTTTGTTTGCAGCGACCGTCACTGTCAGCGAGCCGCTCGAAGATGCATAGACGGAATCTCCCGAGTAGGTTGCCGCAATCGTATGAGAACCGGCGGTCTCGAAAGATTCGTGACCGTCTGCACCAGCGAAGAAACTGCCACCGGCACACTGATATCTCGCGAGGGCGCAAAATGCGCCTCGCCATCCACTTTGTAGTAGTGCAACTCGGTGCCGAAGGCTGCTTCCACCTGCTCGACCGTGCCGGAGAAGATGATGCGGTTCTTGCTGCGCGAGATGCTGTCCACGGTAAAGCCGTGTTTCTCCAACCAGGATTGCATTTTTGCGATAACGGCATCGGCCACGCCAAAGCGTGCCGCGAATTCTTCCGGGGTGAGCCACTTGTGGTAGGACGGCGAAGTCGGGTCCTGCTGCGCGGCGATCAGTGCTTGTAAGTCCGCTTCCTGGGCGGCGGTGCGGCTCAGGACAATGCTGTTGCCCTCCAGCTGCGTTCCCACAGCCATTCGCCCCGCGTCGTTTTCTGGCCTTGCCATCGGCGGTTGCGAGCCCTGAATTGTTGTGCGCTCGGTGTCGCCAATTGCTGCCGTTACGCGCTCTGGGCGTTCCTGCGCAGGCAAGCTAATCGCCAAAAGCGCAAAAACCGTGAATCAAACCCCGAAGTGGAGCCCTCTGCGTACATAGGTTCTGAGCAAGGTTTGCATGTCCGTCTTAAAGAGCGTGAGATGGCTGGTTGCTTCAGGCTGGATGGCCTAGGATATCATTTTGGGGGGGGAGTGAGAGTGGCCCGAAAACCCCGGGTCGCAAAGGAAGTTACCCGCTTTACGCTTCTTATTTAACGAGCTTTGAATGGCCGTGCAACCATCCGAATTTTGTGATGCCATGCTCTCATGGTGATTGGTTTCTCCGCATTGCGGTTCCTCCATTCACTGGCATTACCACTTGGCAGAGATGAGGGCTGCACCGCCGCGCTGAGATGAAGTAAGAAAGATTTTAGGATTCGTGAGCCCGTGCGTCATTCTCACAGGTGGCGGACGGTCCCGCGGATCACGAATTCCGTGGGAAGGATTCGCTGGCTGAAAGTCATTCGCGGATGATGTAGCCGCTCGAGAAGCATCTTCATACAGGTTTCGCCGATCTCTTCTTTGTGGACGCGGACGGTCGAAAGCGGCGGGTCCATCAGAACGGCCTCTTCACG
>QHZC01000148.1 GCA_003224515.1 Acidobacteriota bacterium | reverse complement strand
TCGACGCTGAATCCGCCACCCGTTCCTGTTCCAGTTCCTGCTCCCGGTAGACCGACAGCTCCCGGGGCCGCACCGCTGCGCAACAATGCCGAAGCCGTCAGCCATTTTCCAGGCGGAAGGGGCTCGCCACCTGCCGTTGCTCCTCCGCCATCGCCAAATCCGCCGCCCCCCGTTCCCGGTCCACTCCCACCACCGGTTGCAGCTCCACCACCGGAGCCTGTCCCGGTGCCCCCACCGCCGACTAACCTGGCACCCGATTCCCACAAGCTGGGGCCGCCGGACCCGGCGCTTCCGGGCACGCCAGTACTTCCGCCCCCGGACCCTCCACCACTGCCCAGCCCGAACCCAGGTCCCGCTCCGCCGGGTCCGTGTCCGGGTCCGCCCATCCCTCCGCCACCGCCACCGGTGGCGCGCATACTCTCTGCAGCCAGGATCATTTGCAGCATCTTGTTCGGATCTTCGAAGAAGTCTCTGAATTTGTCGCCCGCCGCGCCGAGTACCTTCTGCGTAAGTTGCGCCGCGACCTTGATGCCTGCCACCGAAGAGTCTTCCGCAACGTAGCGGATTTCATTCACCTTGATGCTGGTATCTCCCGCCAGCGCGGTTTTCAATTGTTCGGCCAGAGAAGAAGGCTTGGCGTTTCCGCTGGGGAAGGCGCGCACAAATCGCGCGAATTGCGGTTGCGTGAGAGTCGGGGAAAAATGGATGCTTGCGATTCCCGAGGAAGTCAATAGCTGCGCGAAGCTTCGTTCGCCGGCAGCGGATCCGAGTGGCACGCCATCCAGCAAAATCTGGTTTCCCGATGCACCTAGAAGCACACCCCCGCCGCTGCTGTCGTCCAGCGCGTCACGCAGTTCTTTCCACGCTGTTTCGAACTGGGCTGCCGTGCGCACGTGCCCGAATTCGTACAGCCGTGCGAACTTCAGCAAGATGTTCAGGCTGCGGACAAACGCCCGCGCCCCGCCTCGTTGTTGGGGAATCATAGCTATCGGCGCTGGACTTGGCCCCTCCTAACCCTTCCCTCTACAGTAGATTCACCTTCGCCCAGAGACAAGCCTCCCGGAGCCTCCTGTACCCATCTCAATAACAGATTCCTGTAACCATTTGAGAACATTGTTGTTCGCCAGTCAAATCTGCCCACGCATGGACGGGCCTTGCCTTGCCGTGCGAACGCACCCCTCGATAAACCCGAATCTCGATAAACCCGAATCCGGACCCGCGGCGGCGGGTCAGATCTGTTTTTTCTCTTCGCTGAGTCATCAGACAGGACCGCGCATGCGCCTCTGGTCGCATCCCTAAGGCTGGCCCAACGCCTCATGGAAAGGAAAAAATCGCTGTTGTCTGACAGGCCGCCAAAGTTCATAATAAGGTCTAATTATGAAACAGACGGCCGAGAACGCACCTCTAAAAGAACTGGACGACTGGGACGATTTTGTCGCCACCCGCTATCGTCAGGGCAAATCGGAAGAGGAGTTCCGGAACTACAAAGCCGATGCAAATCCCACCGTGACGGAGTTCTACCGTCAAAACCATGCGGGCCAGACACTCGATTTCGTCTTGAGAAAAAAGGCGGAATACTGCGGCTTGAACCGCGGCAAGAAGGGTATTTGGGAAATGGCTGAGTATTTGAATGCCCTGGTGGACGACAGCGACCCCGATACCGATCTGACCCAGACCGAGCACCTCCTGCAGACCGCGGAAGCGATTCGCAAGGATGGTCATCCGCGCTGGTTCATTCTCGCCGGCTTTTTGCACGATCTTGGGAAGGTGCTCTGCCTCTATGGAGAGCCGCAATGGGCCGTGGTGGGCGATACGTTCCCGGTGGGCTGCCGATACTCGGATCAGATCGTTTTTCCTGAATTCTTTGCCGCCAACCCCGATAGCGAGATTCCCGAATACCAAACCGAGTATGGCATCTACGAACCGAACTGCGGGCTCGATAAGGTGCACCTCTCATTTGGTCATGACGAATATGTTTATCAGGTGACGCGGAGGTATGTACCGGAGGAAGCGCAGTACATGCTCCGGTATCATTCGTTTTATCCCGCGCACCGGCACGGCGCTTACCGGCACCTTATGAATGGACACGACGAGCGCATGTTTGAATGGGTTAGGATGTTCAATCCCTACGATCTGTACTCGAAAGGCCGCGAGCGGCCAAAGACACAAGAAATCCTTCCTTACTACCAGGACCTCGTCTCAGAGTTTTTTCCTGAAAAAATTGACTGGTGATCAGGCCGGAGCGCGTGGCGCAATCTTAACGCATCACTGTCGGTTGAGAAGGAGAATCAAATGGCGAGCGGGCCTGCTTTGAAGCCCGATCTCGACTGTCCTCTAGCCCTCAACTGCATTCGGTCGATGCAAACACTGACGACTGTCTCTGCTCTCAACCCGACGGATCGCTCTTGGACCGGGAAGCATTCTTGAAGCACACCGCCCTGCCCATGAAGATCCTGCAGCCCACGACTGTCAATGTGCGGATCATGGGCGTGTTCGAAGGACGCAATCGGCGCGTCGCTACCTTCATCACTGCGTCAACCGGCCGCCGTCACGCCCGTTACTGCCAGCGTCGGCAGCCTGGCCCTCGCCGAGCTCTTCGAGAAATCAACTCTTTTCTTTTCAAGCGACTCCACATTCTTTACCCACAACACCCGGGGTGAGGAGGGGTGCAACCTTCTCCTTCCGCGAGTCTTTCCAAGAACCTTGGATTACCCAGTCAAAGTGAGCCATTCTCTCGGTTGCAGAGGAGATTGGACCCAGCCAACCAGTCACTCTTTTTACCTTTTTTTACAAGTTCGTTTACGAATTCTTTCCTTAGTCTTCGCCTCCAGCCCGTTTGAGTATAGAATTGAGTCGAAGCACCATGACCGACCAGCCACCATCGGATCGCTTCAAGACGGATATGCCGCAGATTCCCGGCGTTTCCGGATCCGGCTCGCGCTCATCCGCCGCGTCGAACCCCGCTGTCAAGCTTGTTGTCGGACTTCTTGCCGTGCTCCTCGTCGTTTTCCTGGGAGCGCGATGGGCCCTTCGCCCGAAACATGTGCAACCGCGGCTCGCCGAACAGCAACCGCAGCTCGAAGTCCCCGCGCCCGCGCCCGATCCAAGCACTCTGCTCCCTCATGCAACCGATGCGGAGCCCGGGATCGCCGATGCGACGGAGATGGCCAAGCCTTGGTCCTCGAGAGAGTTTTTTATTCGCAACCGCCTCACTGGAGAAAATATCCCTGGGCTTCTCATTCGTCTGCCGGCAGGCTCTCCCTCCCAGGCAAGCGGCTACTGGGCCTTCGAGCAAAAATCACCTTACGGAAATTGCAAGCTCGAATACCTTACCGACTTGGGCAAACTAAAAAATGATTATGGCTTCCGCGCCGCGAAACACCCCATGGTCGGCAACCCCTGCAGCCGCACCGTGTTTGACCCACTGAAGACCACCAATCTTCCCGGCAGTGGTGTCTGGGTGCGCGGAAGCATCGTGCAGGGATCGGATCTGCGCCCGCCTCTCGGCATCGAAATAAAGGTCGAGGGCAAGAAAATCCTCGCCGTTCGGACAGAGTAGTTTGCGTATTTTCAGCCGGCCGTCTGCGCGGACATAGCGGAGCAAAAAAAGGCTTGCGGAATTTGATTGGCCTCTCACGCGCGGGAGATTAACGCCCTCGCCGATTCAGAAAACCGGCTCTCTGTATCTTGTATTTTCTTTGGAGAAATTAGCGATTCTCTTTTGTTCCAGCAACTTCTCCGCTATGCATACCTGAATCTAAATCAGCTAAACCGGCTCGTAAGTTATAGAAACAAATACCTGTTAATCCCCGCCTCCATTGGCGAAGTACCTGCAATTCGAACAAGTCGTCTGACGCCGGCTATTCCCATTCGAGTGCGCGGTCGCGGGGAAATAGAGGCGTTAGAAAGTATGGGACAAATTCGAAGCGGCTGGAATTGAGGGGGAGACAATGAGATTTCATGGACGGATAGGTGGTGGGTCGTGTGTATTCCGGTTCAGCAGCCTGAAAGGTTTGATTTACTCTGCAGCAGTCTTGGGATTGGCGCTGATCTTCTCGATGCCGGCGGCGGCGCAGAGAATCACGGGAACGCTGCGGGGACAGGTTTTCGATCCTACGGGGGCGGCGGTTCCGGATGCGCAGGTAACGGCGATGAATCAGGAGACCGGAGTGTCGGTGAGAATTACGACCACTTCGGCGGGAACGTATTCGTTTCCGAGCCTGATTCCGGGCTTGTATAAGGTGAGCGTAGAGGCCAAGGGATTTAAGAATTTCCTGAAGACAGACATCAGTGTCATCGCCAATCAAGACAACGTTGCTGATACGCATCTGGGCTTGGGCGTCGCGACGGAGGTTGTGGAAGTGACAGCCGGCGGGGCGGCCATTCAGACGACGTCTTCGGATCTAAATAATACTTATGATGTGAGCGAGGTGCAACTTCCCAATGGCGCTGGCACGCTCAACGGCAGCCCCCTCAACCTGGCAGTGCTGGCTCCCAACGTTGTGGCCCAGCCGGGTGGGGTCACGGGAATTGGCGGATCCGTCGGCGGAACGCGTCCACGCGACAACAATTTCACGGTTGACGGTGTGGATGACAACAATCTGGGCGTGACGGGAAACAACTCGACGGTCATTCCTGATGCGGTCGCGGAATTCAACCTCACCACCAACCAATTTAGCGCCGAATATGGGCACTCGGCGGGCGGTCAGTTCAGCCTGGTGACCAAGACCGGCACCAATAACTGGCATGGCTCGGGGGAGTGGTATAACCAAAATCGCAACTATAACTCACTGGATAATCTGACGAAGAAGGCGATCGACGTGCAGCATACGCTTTCAGGCCAGCCGGCCTTTGATAATAATCGCTTTGGCGGCACCCTAGGTGGCCCCATCGTCAAGAATAAGTTGTTCATTTTCGGCGCCTATGAATACACCTACCTCCACGGTCAAGGTTCCGCTACTGCATTTACTGGACCCACTGCCAGTGGTTTGGCGACACTGCAGGCCAACGCTGCGGATAGCGCGGTAACGGCACTCTTGAAGAATTTTCCGGTGGCGTCGGCGAACGATGCAGGTACCGTGACGATTCATCCTGGCCTAACCGGTCCCGCCGTAGCCGTCCCCATCGGCAATATAACCATCTTCAGCCCGAATTTTCAGCGAGAACATGATGCCCAGGTCAATGCCGACTATACGATGGGACGCCATCAAATCGGAGCACGGTTCCTCATTAACCAGGAAAATTTCATTCTGCCGGTCAATTCAACGCAAGCGCAGTTCAACCAAGCCGAGCCCATTCACAATCGCAAGATTGCCTTGAACGACGTTTGGACCATTAACAGTCAACTGGTGAACGATCTGCGCGTGCAGTATTCGTTTTACTCCCTTTCGACCCTTAACCCCTGCACGGACTGCCCCACGGACATAACCATTAACGACCTTCTAGGTGGCGTGACGGTCGGTCCTGGGGACAATACATTCCAGAAGCAGAATAGCTACCAGCTTGCGGATAGCTTCAGTTGGACGCGAGGCAGGCACAGCTTCAAGTTCGGCGGCCAATACAATCACTTCATCTACCCGCAGTTCTTTCTGCCACGCAGCAATGGCGACAACCAGTACAAGACGGCAAACGCGTTTGTAAATGATATTTTGCCGGACAACCCGGGAAGAACACTGCGCAACGCCGGAACGGGGAGCTTCCTCGGTACGCAGAGCGCCTTTTATGGGTTTGCCCAGGACGATTACAAATTTTCGTCTCGTTTGACGTTGAACCTGGGTGTCCGCTATGAATACTGGACGAATCCAGTTGGGGCGAGCACGCAGGCCCTGAACGCGATTTCAAACGCCCCGGGCGTAATCACCTTTGGCGATCCCAAGACCGACAAGAACAACATCGCTCCGCGCATCGGCTTTGCCTACGATCCCAAGGGGAACGGGAAGACAGCGATTCGCGGGGGTTTCGGAATCGCCTATGACGTAAAATTTCAGAACTTTGCATCCATTACGCTGCCGCCACAGTTGCAGAGTGAGCTTGATCCCGTCTCTGCCTGCGGCCTCGTGCCGGCGCCGTCCTGGTGTGACACGACTAGTAATCCTAATCCCAATAACGCCGGTTTTCTCCTGGGTGGCGGATTGCCTTCCGCCTACATAGCACCCGCGGACCAAGCAGCAGCACGTGGCCTAACTACCTCCTATATCGACGATACGATCATGCCGAAGATTTTGACCTGGTCCCTTGGAGTACAACGCGAGTTGGCTCGAAATACCACGGTCGAAGTGCGCTATTTGGGCACGCGCGGCCTGGAATTGCCGGTACAGTTTCGCCGGAATCGCATAAGTGCGTTTGACGGCGGACTAGCCCCTTTGCCCACTTTCTTCAAACAATCGGACGTTCCGACGTCATGGACCGCCAGCACACCGACCGATAGCCCCTTCAACAGCTTCCAATCCAACATTTATAAACCGCTGGGATTTAATGCGAACATTACCTCGGATCCGCCGTTGGGCAGCAGCATCTACCACGCGGGTTCGGTCAGCTTCACCCAGCGTGCGCGCCATGGACTCACACTTAACGCGAACTATACCTATGCCCACACCATCGACAATTCGACTAACGAATTCTTCACTAGCCTCCTGAATCCACGCCGGGCCCAGGACACCAACCGTATTAATGAAGACCGAGGGAACTCGGACTTGGACGTGCGCCACAAGTTCGCACTCTCTCTCTCCTACCAGATACCCGACGTCAAGTCAGATAATCGCTTCGTCAAAACAGTGGTGAATGGATTCCAGATTGGCTCGATCTACCTTGCGCAGAGCGGGCAGCCCGTGACCCTGCAGTCCGGTGGCATCGACTCAAACCGCAACGGCGATTCTGCCGGTGACCGCGCGTCAGTCAATCCATCTGGAACTCTTCCGATTGGATCGGATGTTTTTGCGGTCTGCGAGCTGGCTGGTGGGACCGTGGGGCTATCTAGCGACGGAGTGGCGGCAGGTGGATCGTGCCCTGGCGCCGCAATCGGCTACACGCCAGTGGACTACAACGCCAAGTATGTTATTACCGGATTTGGTGCGAGGTCCAACTTGGCACGTAACAGTTTTACGAGTCCAGGATTCGGCGTGCTCAGCATATCCGTCGGCAAAAAGTTCCATTACAACGAAGGAAAATACTTGCTGATTAAGGCGGACATTTTCAACATCTT
>QHZC01000147.1 GCA_003224515.1 Acidobacteriota bacterium | reverse complement strand
GACCCTCACCCCAAGGGTGAAGTGGTGACTCGCTGTTTTGCAACTCCTGAGCAAGCTGGCTCCGTCTGCCAGAATAGGCCTCGCACACTTAACGCATAACGCGCTGCACGCCCGTGCCCGGTAAATTCTCCAGGCGTATGGTCAGCAACCTTTGCATAATCGAATTGTGGAAGGGTGGGGAGCAGTCCAACTAGCCTCGGCTAACCCCAATAGCCGATCACGGGCCCCGAAAAGGGACAGGTCGTCTTTGCATCCATGGCGCAAAGTGAATTTTAGTGAGCGGCTGCCGGGAGGTTTGGACAGCTGCAGGACATGGCCTCCGTAGAGGTGTTCCTGGCATCGGATGCTACGCACTGTGTTACGGGTCAACCTGATCCACGTCACCGGCGGATGTCCTGAGCGAAGACCTTGGCATATTGGAAAAACTCAGATTCATTTGGGGAACAACTGTTCCCGAATAACGGCCCGCCGCCCGAAGACGAGCGTTTCATCCGCGGCAAGTTGATTCCAAACAACAGGGCCTGAGACGGCTCGAATTCCACGGAACGGTAAATTGTTACGTCTCTCGGATGCGGTGTGCGTCCCCGACCAAGAACTAAGCCAGACCGAGCCGCTTGGCGATCTCGTTTTGGTAACGGCTCATTCGCAATTCTTGCCCATTCTGCAGCAGCACCGAGTGATAGCCGTGGAACCAGGGTTGGATTTCCTTAATGAGGTGCACGTTCACTATCGTCGATCGATGAATTCGCAGGAAGTCACGTGGATCGAGCTTCCGCACCAAACTATTCAGAGTTTCACGCATTTCGTGCGTGCGCGCCCCAACGTGCAGCCGAAGGTAATTTCCATTTGCCTCGATCCAATCGATCTCTTTTGTTTTTACAAATAGAATGCGTCCGTTTTCCGAAACCGGAAGACGATCAAGATATTTATCCTGCCGCTTGATCTGCTCCAGCGTGGCCACGATGCGCTCGGCTACATCCTCTCTTGAGCTTTCTGCCATGCGCTCTTTGGCTCGGGCGAGGGCCCTCTCAAATCGCGCTTGCCCCACGGGCTTGAGGAGATAATCGATTGCATTCGCGTCGAAAGCGCGCACAGCGTAGCGATCGTAGGCTGTGACAAAGACGGTAACCGGCATTTTTTGCGGGCCGACTCGGCGGATCACTTCAAAGCCGTCCATTTCCGGCATCTGTACATCGAGGAATACCAAATCGGGGTTGCTTCCAAGAATTGCGCCGACTGCAGACTGTCCATCGCCGCACTGCGCGACAACCTCTACATCCGGATCATTCTTTAAAAAACGCAAAATTCCGCGCCGTCCCAGCGGCTCATCATCGACAATCAGCGCTCGAATTTTCATGCCGTTACCGCTCGGGCAGGCGCCTTTTCGTCCGCGGGCAGTTCGCGCAAGGGGATGGAAAGCCGCACACAGACACCCCGGGGCTTTAGATTGAACAGCGCCAGCGACTGGTGTTCCCCATAAAGTTGCTCGAGCCGCCCTTGCGTATTTGACAGGCCCAAGCCCCGCGGCAAGAGCTGTTCCGGTCGATCATCCAGTGTGCTGGCAAGGTTAGCGACTTCCAGGCGCAGGTGCTCTCCTTCTCGAAATGCGCGGACCGTGACCACGTCCTTTTCTCTCGATTTCGCAATCCCATGCCGGATGGCGTTCTCGACCAGCGGTTGCAGAACCAGAGTTGGAACTGCACAGTCGACCACATTCGGGTCAATCTGCAGTTCAAATCGAAGCCGGTCTCCAAAACGTCGCTGCTGAATGGCGATGTAGTGCTCAACAAATTCAATTTCCCGATCGACCCGGATTTCTTGCGTGTGCATCTCGTCCAGCGATATGCGGAGCAGGTCGCTCAGACGGAGAAGAATGTCCTCGGCCCCACCGGGGTCCTCGTGGATGAGCGTCGCAGCCGCCTGCAGGGTGTTGAACATGAAATGCGGATGCAGCTGCGCGCGCAGGTTCTCAATCTGCACTTCCGCGAGGCGCGCTTCCAGCTGCGCGGCGCGTAATTGACGTTTCCGATCCTGATCGTAGATGCGGTAAAAGTGAGTCGCGCCCAGGACCAGCCAGTACGTCATCAGTCCGACCTGCACATGCTGGGTCAGATAGTGCCGCACCGCTGCGAGCAGTGGCCAATCACCGCCGGCGCGCAGCACCGCAATCCACGCCTCTATCGAGAGCTGCACTGACGTCAAGAGCATGCTGATCGCGAGATGGAACGCAATCGCGCGCTTCCACGTGCCGGAACCAATTGGGTGGCGCCAAGCGAGCCACACTGACAATGGCGTCAGCACGCCCCACAGATAGCAGGACCAGCCAACGTAGAAAATAAAGGGGGCGGTCAGACCATGGGCGGCATCATAGGCATACCACTGGCTCGCGAATAGAAGGACCGCTAGTGCCCAAGCGGCAACGATGAGCAGCCTCTTGCGGAAAGGTCTCTTGCCGGCATTTAACACACTCGGCGCGTTCGCTTGTGTCTGTTGCCTGTCGAGCGACATGGTGAAAACTCCTACTGAGATCCTAACGCCAAATCGTTCGTGCGGCGCAAACGCACTGCCGGAATTACGATTCGTCCCTCCCTATTAACGATTCGTCCCAAAACAATACTCTCCCGCTGACGCCCTCGCCTATCGTGTACCGAGCCTGATCGAACGTGGAGTGCTGACATGGCAGGGATGAATCTACTGGTGAATAGCAAAAAGTACGAAATCGATGGGGCGCCTGAGACGCCGCTGCTCTGGGTTCTGCGCGACACCATAGGACTCACCGGAACAAAATTCGGGTGCGGCATGGGATTGTGCGGCGCCTGTACAGTGCATTTGGACGGAGACGCGGCGCGTTCCTGCCAAACGCCCGTCGGATCGGTGGGCGCAAAAAAGATCACCACCATCGAGGGGCTATCCACGGATCGCAGCCATCCGGTGCAGAAAGCCTGGATCGCGGAGCAGGTTCCCCAATGCGGATACTGCCAGTCGGGACAGATCATGCAGGCCGTAGCTTTCTTGACCAAGAATCCGCACCCAACGCGTGACGAAATTGACCAAGCGATGTCCGGCAATATCTGCCGCTGCGGGACTTACCAAAGAATTCGCCGTGCTATCCAGCAGGCCGCAACGGATGCAGCATGATGGCCACAGCAACGGAAGTCGGTAGGCGTGAGTTTCTAAGGCTCAGCGCTAGCGCGGGCGCGGCGCTTGTTGTCAGTTTCTATTCGCCCGCAAAAGGGCGCGCAGTGCAGTCGCAGCCCACGCAGAACGGTCTATTCACGCCCAATACTTGGGTTTGCATCACACCCGATAACCAGGTCACCGTACTCGTGGAAAAACCAGAAATGGGCCAAGGTCAAAGAACGACAGAGGCTATGTTGCTGGCCGAAGAGCTTGATATTGATTTCTCCACCATTCGCATCGAACAGGCGCCCACGATTCCCGACATTTACAAAAGCCTCTCAACCGGCCGCAGCGGCGGCACGAGAGCAGGTTGGGAGAGCGTCCGCAAAGCAGGCGCTCAAGCGCGAGCGATGTTTGTCATCGCGGCTGCTCAGCAGTGGAACGTGGATAAGCAGGAGTGTCGTACCCAGAACGGGGCAGTGATTCATGCGCCCACGGGCCGCCGCCTCACCTACGGGGAACTTGTCGAGGCGGCGTCGAAGCTCCCGGAGATTAGCGCCGGCGCCGTCTCTCTCAAAGAGCCGAAGGACTTCCGCTTCATCGGCAAGCCCCTGCCACGCGTCGATACGCCCAGCAAGACTGACGGCAGCGCGGGGTTCGGCATCGATGTCAGAGTTCCGGACATGTTGTATGCCGTCATCGCTCGCTGTCCGCATTTTGGCGGCAAGCTCGAGAATTTCGACGCAACCGCAGCAAAGAAAATCTCCGGAGTTCGCGCCGTTTTCCCCGTACCGCCGCTGGGTTTCCTGGATATCTGCGGATACGGCGGCCGCAACCTGAATACCGCCGGAGGAGTCGCGGTCATTGCCGACTCAACCTGGGCCGCCATTCAAGCGCGCAAGGCGTTGAAGCTCCAGTGGGATAAAGGTCCCGGCGGAAACGAAACAACGGACTCTTTACGCAGTGTGCTTGAGCGGCAAGGAACCGCGGCTCCCACCTTTATCGCTCTTGATCGAGGAGACGCTGGCAAGGGCCTCGACAAAGCCGCAAAAAAGATCGAAGCAACCTATGAATTGCCATTCACGGCTCACGCCACGATGGAGCCGATGAATACCACTGTTCATGTGCGCGACCGCGAAATCGAGATTTGGTCGCCGACGCAGTGGGCTAACGTGATTCAGGACGAGATCGCCACGCTCTCTGGCCTTCCCAAGAACAAAGTGATCGTTCATATGACGCTCTCGGGCGGATCCTTCGGGCGCCGCGCGCAATGGGATTACGCGGCTGAAGCCTGGCAGGTGGCGCGCCAAGTCAAGAAACCGGTGCAACTCCTGTGGACGCGCGAGGACGACATTCAGCACGATTTTTACCGGGAGTATTCCTACCATCGCCTGCTCGGCGGCCTCGACACACAAGGAAAGATTGTGGCGTGGTCCCACCGTGTGGTTTCCACGCCCATCCGTCCAGTATTCGATTCACCGGAAAGTTTGAAGGACCCGCAACATTCCGCCGAGGTAGGCGGCGCCGATTCTCTTCCATATTTCTGTCCGAACATTCGCTTGGACTACGCTCCGGCACCCTCGGCAGTGCCGCGCGCGTGGTGGCGATCGGTGGAAAGCTCGTTCACCGCATTTGCGGTGGAATGCTTCGTCGACGAATTGGCGCACGCCGCGGCAAGGGATCCCTACGAATTTCGCATGGACTTGCTGCACGAAGACTCGAAGGCGCCGAGCGGAGATGGCCCCGACACGCGGAAATTCCGAGGCGTCTTACAGCTCGCAGCGGAAAAAGCGGGCTGGGGCAAGCGGCTTCCTGCGGGCTGGGGACGCGGCATCGCGTGTCACTGGTCGTTTGGCAGCTACGTCGCTCACGTGGCGGAGGTCTCCACAGAGAAGGATAGTGCCGTGCGCGTGCGTCGGGTCGTGACCGCTGTCGACTGCGGCACCGCCGTGAATCCCGATGGCGTGCGCGCCATGGCCGAAGGCGCCATCAACTTTGCTTTGACTCCGGTGCTCGGCGGCGAGATCACCATTAAAGATGGCGCCGTGGAACAAAGCAACTTTCACGATTATCAGGTCCTGCGACTGAATCAGGCGCCGGATATTGAAGTCCATATCATGCCCAGCACCGACCCGCCCAGTGGCATGGGCGAGCCCGGCGTACCTCCTCTCGCACCAGCAGTCGCCAACGCCATCTTCGCCGCCACTGGAGTCCGTGTTCGCCGCCTGCCGGTCGATTCGCGCCTCCTTCAAGAATCTCTCTACCAGCTAGGCGGCCCTCCCCGATCCGGAGAACAAATATGTTTCCGCGGCTAACGAAAGATGCTCGCCATTCAGCTAGAACATCGCCCCACAACCACGCGCTCGCGATCGAGCAAACCAGTCAGGACCTGCGTCATGGTGTGCGAATGCTAGGCAAGAACCCGGGATTTACGGCCGTCGCGGTCCTAACTCTGACACTCGGCATTGGCGCAACTACAGCAATCTTCAGCGTGGTGGATGCGGTGCTTCTGCGTCCTCTTCCCTACGGCGAGCCGACGCGTCTGGTTTCCCTTTATGAAGACCGCACGCGAGATGGTTTCCCGCGCAAAGAATTCACTCCGGCGAATTACGCGGACTGCAAAACGCAAGTGCAGGTCTTCCAGGATATCTCCGCTGGCGTTGAAGATTTTTTCAACCTGAGCAATCCGGGCGGCGACCCGGAAAGGTTGATGGGTGAAAGGTACACGTGGAATATCTTCTCGCTGCTTGGTGTTAAACCGTTGTTCGGCCGTGTCTTTCAGCCGGAAGAGGATCGCCCAGGTTTCAACCGCGTTGCGCTGATCAGTTACCGGCTTTGGCACGGCAGGTTTGGCGCGGATCCCAATGTGATCGGCCGGGATTCATCGGGGTGATGCCTCCCGGATTCTCGTTTCCCGGCAAGGACGCCGATCTGTGGATTCCAGTGGCGTTCACCTCGCAACAACTCGCAAGCCGCGGCGAGCATTATCTTCAAGTTGTCGCCCGGCTGCAGCCCGGAGTCAGCTTGAAACAGGCCAACGCGGAACTGCAAGTCCTGGCCCAGCGCCTTATTCGGCAGAACCCGGACATCATGAAATTTGTAGATGGATTCGTTGCTGAGCCGCTGCAAGAAGCCTACACGCGGGAGGTGCGCCGCGGACTCATCATGCTTCTGGCCGCAGTGGGGTTCATTCTCTTGATCGCATGCGCCAATATCGCGAACTTGTTGCTCTCTCTCGCCGCGGCAAGGCAACGCGAGATCGCCTTGCGATGCGCGCTTGGCGCACATCGTGGACGGATCGTCCGCCAACTGCTCACAGAGAGCTCCCTACTTTCAGCCACCGGTGGGTTTCTCGGTGTGCTGGTTGCCCTAGCTGCATTCAGCCTGCTTAAGATTTTGGTCCCGCAAGACTTGTCTCGCACGGTTTCCCTTTCCCTTAATTTTCCGGTGCTGACGTTCACTCTCCTGATTACATTTGCGAGCACGTTTCTTTTCGGCGTGGTGCCGGCGCTGCAAATCTCCAAAACAACAAATGTGAACGAATCTCTAAAGGAAGGCGGGAGGGTTGGTACCGGCGGGGGAAGCAAGCGCCTTCTTCGGGGCTCCTGCTCAAAAGCCTTGCAAATTTGCGCCACGTCGACCCGGGCTTCCGCTCAGATCATGTGCTCACACTGGAGATTCCCGTTTCCCCGCAAAAGAATCCGGATTTCGTCCGTCGCACACAATTTTTCCAGACGGTCCTGGGGCGCGTGCGGGCATTACCCGGCGTGAAAAGCGCGGGATTCATGAGTGTTCTTCCGCTGACGTGGAAGAGCGGAATGGCCGGCTTTCTGCCAGAGGGTGCGACCTTACGCCCAGATGTTTCCTATGCCGCCCTCGATCGTGTGGTTTCCCCCGGCTACTTCGAGACCATGCGGATTCCACTGATTCGCGGCAGGCTATTTGACGAGCGCGATGGACCGGACGCTCCGTTCGTTGCCATCGTCAATCAAACAATGGCGCGAAAGTTCTGGCCGAACGAAGATGCGCTTGGCCAGCGGTTGAGATTCAATCTGGGCCCCGGAAATTTCCGCTTAACCGAAATTGTCGGGGTCGTCGGCGACGTGAAGCAGATGGGACTCGCGGTGCCGCCTAAAGAGGAGATGTACTTCCCGTATTGGCAAGCTAAGGGAAATTATATGATGGCGCGCGCTCTCGCGATCCGCACCGCGACTGAACCGATGAGTCTTCTTAGTGCCGTCCATCAGGTTGTCCAGTCGATTGACCCCGAGCAACCCATTTCCGATGTGATGACCATGGATGACATCCTAGATCGCGAAGTCGAGCAGAGGCGCAATCAAACAAGTTTGCTCGGCGGACTGGCGGCGTTGGCTTTGATTCTAGCCTGCATCGGAATTTATGGCGTCATGGCTTACCTAGTGGCCGGGCAAAATCATGAGTTTGGCGTCCGCGCCGCGCTAGGGGCTGGTCCAGGAGATATCTTTGGTCTGGTCTTGGGGCGTGCAATAAAGCTGACGGCCACCGGCGTAGGCATTGGAATTGCCGCCGCGTTTTTAGTGACTCGACTGATGCGCAGTCTGCTTTTCGGCGTGAGCCCATTTGACCCACTCACGTTTGGCGGGATGGCTCTTCTGCTGACGCTTGTCGCTCTCGTCGCCTGTTACTTTCCGGCGCGCCGTGCGACGCGCATCGATCCTATGGTAGCCTTGCGTTTCGAGTAGTTCACTCTGCCGTTGACCTGACCCTGCTTTGTTCGATTCCTCCGGAGAAATCCTCTGGTACACCGTCGGACATTTCTCGTGCCCCTGCAAAACAAATGTCCCCTCACCTTGGGAGCAGCAGCCCCGCCCGTCATTACTCTCCTCTTGACAATCAGTAGGAGGAGTGTATTCTTCCTCTTGATGCTCAGGGGGAAGCAGGCTTATGGCAGACAAGCCAAGTGATCTCGTCCAAGGCACTCTGGACATGCTCATTCTGAAAACACTGGCGCTCGAACCCCTGCACGGATATGGGATCGCCGTCCGGCTCGAACAGATGAGCAAGGGCGTTTTCCGCCTCAATGCAGGTTCGCTATTTGTCGCCTTTCAGCGGTTGCAACGAGCGGGACTGATCAGCAGCGAATGGAAATCCACCGAGAACAGCAGGCGAGCGAAGTACTACGCATTGACCGAACAGGGGCGAAAGCGGCTCAACAGCGAAACGCGAGAATGGGGCAGGCAAGTGGCGGCGATCGCCAGAATCTTGGAGGCGTCGTAAGCGAGCCATGTCATTACTGCGAAGCATCGCGGGCGGGCTCCGGTCACTGTTCCGAAAGGAACGAGTCGGCCAGGAGCTCGACGAGGAACTAAATGGCTTCCTGGAGATGGCCGCCGAAGAAAAGACCAAGCAGGGGATGAGCCGTAACGAAGCGGTTCGAGCAGTGCGATTGGAACAGGGGAACGTGGAGGTTACAAAGGAAATCGTCCGCGCGGCGAGCTGGGAATCTTTCGTTGAGTCGTTCTGGCAGGACTTCCGCTTTGGACTACGCATGCAGACGAAGAATCCCGGCTTCCGGGCGGTGGCCGTCTTGACGTTGGCACTCGGCATCGGCGCCAATGCTGCCATTTTTAACACGGCAAACGCCGTCCTGTGGCGGACGCTGCCGGTGGCTGACCCGCAGAGCCTCGTGCGCCTGATAGCTGTCAGGCAAGACCATGGTGAAAGTAACTCTCTGCCTGTGGGGGTAGCCGAAGAGCTGCGCCGCAGCGGTAGCATTTTTTCCGATGTGATCACAAGGACCGATGACGGATTGTCT
>QHZC01000676.1 GCA_003224515.1 Acidobacteriota bacterium | reverse complement strand
TCCCTCCCGTGCATACCTATGACCGAAGCGGGGAGTTCGAGGCGGTCGTTAGAAGGTTCGATTCCCAGTTTAGGAGAATAGGGGTCCCAGGCTTACACCAGGAATACACCGAGGTTTCTCAGCAGTTACCTGTACGACCAACCACTTTCCTCTTTTGCTTGGTCTGGGTGGACTGCCTATCGAATCGCTGGACTGCCCGCTAGAAGGCACGGTCTCTGACTGCGCACGAATCCGTCCGACTCGGGCCGATATTTCGTTTGGCGTGGCCACAAGATTCGGAACACTAAACCATCCGCGTTACGCGTACCGGGTCTAGCTTAACGGGGTTGATTTTCTCGAGTCGAAGGCTAAACACAGAGCAGAAGTTACGGAGCTCTTCCGGAGGCACCCCTTCGCTGTCCGTGTCATTTCGCGGCTGGGGTTTGTTTTCGCAAAACGCTCGCAACCGACAGCCACTGCTGCAAATGCTTGCGAAGCAACTTGAAATCAACGGGCTTGGAAACGCAAGCATTACATCCTGTCTGAATGACACGCTCCTGGTCGGTTACCATCGCGTGCGCTGTCACTGCAATCACGGGAGTATGCCGCAATTCTGGCTCTCGTCGGATCCACGTAGCCAGGGAAAGACCGTCCTCCGCCCCTAACTGCACATCGAGCAGAACAGCGTCTGGTGGTCGGTTCTTGAAAGCGGCATAGGCTTGCTCCAAGTTGTCAGTGCCCAACGGCTCGAAGCCTTCCGCTTCCAACCAATCGCAGAGAAGCTCACGATTGGGCTGATTGTCCTCGACCACCAGAACGCGGTGCTTCATAATTTCTCCATGAGCACCGGAGGCACCACTCGCTGCAACTGGTTGATCAAGGCCTCGTGCCACAGCTCCTGTTTATAGAAAAGTGCCCCGGTATTCGTCTGGATGTAATCTCTTTCTTCCTGCGTCAGGTCCTTGCTCGTGAGCACAAAGACCGGAAGATCAGCTGTCCGAGAATTGACGCGCCATTCGGCCAGCAGCTGGAATCCGCTCACCTCCGGCAAGATGAGGTCCAGGATCACCAGGTCTGGCAAGGAATCCGCCACTCGGGCTCGGGCCTGTACTCCATTGGCAGCAGTGCTCACGATATATCCCTGTTTGGAGAGTAGTTCGGCGACGAACTCACGCGTTGCGGTATCGTCTTCTACCACCAAGATGGGTCGCGCTCGTCCGATCCGTCCACGGCGATTTAGGCAGCGCTCCACAGCGGCCAGCAGAGTCGCCTTCTCCACGGGCTTCACGATGTACTCGTCGGCACCGAGTAACGCTCCGGTGGCTGGTTGATCGACGATTGAAACTACAATGACAGGAATCGCGGCCGTGCGCGGGTCACGCTTCAAAATGGACAAGAGCTCCTAACCATTTATGGGCTTCATGATAATGTCCATGGTCACGGCGCTTGGTTGTAGGTCGGCTGCCATCTCCATGGCGCGCTGTGGCTGGTCGCACAACACCACCTCGTACCCGGCAGAGGTGAGCTGCAATTGGAGGAGGTGTGCTGCCTTCGCATCATCCTCGACCACGAGGATGCGCGGCGTTTCACCCACGCTCAGTCCCGACTTGGTCCCAGAATTCGCTGCCGGCTGAGAAGTCAAACTGAGTGGCAGCGTAAAGTAGAAGCAGCTCCCCGAACCTGGTTGGCTTTCAATGCCCAACTGCCCCCCATGCAATTCGACCAGACGGCGCGTGATAGCTAGGCCCAGGCCTGTGCCCTCGGTTACCTTTTCGCTTCTGCCCAGCCGGTAGAAGGCCTCAAAGATACGCTGTTGCTCTTCGGGAGGAATTCCCGGCCCGGTATCACGAACTTCCACACGAACGATGTCGCCGAGCTGTTGTGCGGCCAGTTCGATCTTTCCTCCCTCGGGGGTGAACTTAATTGCGTTGCCAATGAGATTCATCAGCACTTGCTTGAAGCGGGTGGAGTCGGCGCGGACGCTGAGATCCGGGACCGCGTTCTGGACAAGAGATTGGGACTTCTTGTCCGCGAGCGGACGCATGCTGTCCACGACGTCCACGACTGAGGCCCTAACGGGCACGCTCTCGATCGCCAGCTGCAAACGGCCGGCTTCAATCTTGGAGAGATCCAAGATGTCGTTGATCAGCCTTAGGAGATGCTTGCCCCCGTTCTGAATGTGGTTGACATAGCGTTTCTGACGGTCGTTAAGAGGGCCATAGTGCTCCTCGGTCAGGAGATCGGAAAAACCGACGACGGCGTTCAACGGTGTTCGCAGCTCGTGGCTCATAGTCGAAAGGAATTGGTCTTTAAATTTGTTGGACCGCTCCGCTTCTTCCTTGGCACGCACTAGGGCTTCTTGTGTCTGTTTACGGTCAGAGATGTCGCGGGTGATTTTCGAGAAGCCGATCAAGTTCCCGTGTTCGTCGCGGAGGGCTGTGATGACCACGTTCGCCCAGAACCGTGAGCCGTCTTTGCGCACTCGCCATCCCTCGTCCTCCACTCGGCCTTGAGTCGCCGCTTCGCGCAACTCCTCTGACGGCTTGTTCTGGATGATGTCCTCGGGAGGATAAAACCGGGACGAAGACTGGCCAAGGATCTCGTCTGCCCGGTAGCCCTTGATACCTTCCGCCCCGGCGTTCCAACTGGCCACTCGCCCTTCGGGATCGAGCATAAAGATCGCGTAGTCCTTTACTCCCGACACTAGTAGTCGAAAACTCTCCTCGCTACGCCGCAGTGCCTCTTCGGCCTTCTGGCGTCTGGTAATGCTGGTGGAAACGACCAAACGGGCATCTCTCCCGCCATAGAGCAGTGGATGCGAACTAATCTCGACGTCGATGAGCGTGCCGTCTTTCTTGCGATGTCTCCAGATTCCATTTTCGTCAGACGCCGTTCCAGAACTCGCAACGCTCTCCAGAAGTGCTGGCACGTCCTCGAAGGGACGGATGTCCTTGATAGTCAGGGTCAGAAACTCTTGTCGAGAGTATCCGTAATTCTTGATCGCCGCTCTGTTAACGTCGACAATTGCCAGGCTTTCGAGATCGTAGACCCATACCGGATGCGGATTGCTTTCAAAGAGCAGATGGTAGCGTTCCTCCGACAGGCGCAAGGCCTTTTCGGTCTGCTTGAGCTCGGTAATATCGCGCGCCACTGCGTAGATCAATCCCTGCTCTCGGAATGGGGTCGCACTCCACGAGAGCCATTTATAGCAACCATCCTTCGAGCGGTAGCGGTTCTCGAATGAGACGCTATCCACGCCTCGCCCTAGTTTCTCGGCCTCCCGTATGGTTCGTTCGCGGTCGGCAGGATGCACAAAGTCCAGGTAGGGCCTGGCCATGAGTTCTTGTGTGGAATGTCCGAGAATTTTCTGCCAAGCAGGATTTAGACGCTTGAAGTATCCGTCTGCGCCCGCGATGCACAGCATGTCGATCGAGAAAGTGAAATATCTATCCAACTCTTCTCGGGCTTGTTTCAGTTCGGTGATGTCTTCTGAGATGCCGAGCAGGAATTGCGGCCTTCCCCCCGCGTCGAGGAGCGGGATTTTGCGTGCGTGGAGCACCCTCAAGTCCTTCTGCTTCGTGTGGATGCGCTCCTCAGGGATATCTAGGGGCTTTCCGCTCTGCAAAACTTCATGGTCGGATGCAGTGAGGAAATCAGCCTCTTCCTTGGCGAAAACGTCGTGGACATTCTTGCCGATTAGCTCTTCGCGCGAAAAACCAGTCACTTCCTCACATGCACGGTTCACACGAACGAACCTGAGCTTTTCGGCGTCCTTAATAAAGATCATGCTGGGAATGTGCTCGATGACAGAGTCGAGGAAATTCAGCGCCCGCAACCTCTCTTCTTCCGTTCGCTTTGCGTGAGCGATTTCACGATTAAGTTTCATCGGAGATTCCTTTGGTTTTCTGACAGAGTGTTAGACAGGTCTGGGCACACTAAAGAACCAGCGCTTCGAATTCATCCACGAGCCTAATGTCGGATTCGGACACGACTTCCTCCAGTTGACGAGTCGGCGGAAGAGCGGGAAACGCCCCGTGCCTTTCAAGAGAAAGACCCTGGCGAGTAACTACACCTTAGAATTGTATTGACATTAATCTTCTATTAATAAAATTGGGTCAGTTTTGCTCCCAAAGGGTTAATGCCAGATCAAGGCGTAGTGCCCCATGAAGCCCAGGCGCACGCGAATGAGCACGGATGAATCTTCCTTCTAATAAAGGGGCGGAGCCGGAGCTGAAAATATGGGCGCCATAACCGGCCCACTTGCAATGACCTAGAAGGCCTCCAGGCAAATGGATTGCAAGGTTTGGCTCTCCCAGCGGTCCTACTTGCCTGAGAAGACGCCTCGCTCGGGAGAGATTCCATGCAGTCGACTGCACTTCCGTCTTTAGGTTGCGCGAACGGCAACCCTCCCTAGAAATATGTTCGAGAGGGAGTCATCAGAACTTTTCTGACGCCAGGGTCCTGTATCGGCTCCAGCATGGAACCTAAGAAAGCCGCCGCGGGCTACACTGCAGTGTGCACCAGAGCTTCACCCAGGCGTTTTCCTTCGACGAGTTGATCTTACGCATGGACATTCTCCTGGTTGGCACGCTGTCGCTCCTCTAAGTTACCTTCGGAGAACAGCTTGCCTACTCTGATGTCCAGCGTCACCTCGGCCTATGGAAAACATTCCGGGGCATCGTGATCACCGTTCCGGAGATCACGATCAGCCCGGAATCGCATTCAAAACTGGTACGAAAATAAGCATAAGTCCTTTGTATTCATTGCGAGAACTACCGTACGAATTTTTGCCGACGCAATTGCG
>QHZC01000146.1 GCA_003224515.1 Acidobacteriota bacterium | reverse complement strand
TGTCGCCTAGCAGTGCGTACAAATCCAGCTTCGATTGCACGACTTTGTCTTTGAAACGGTGCAGTTCCTCCGCCCCCAGGCCGGCTCGATCCTCGACCTTTATGGTTTGCGCCACGGAAGGCTCGACGGAGTAGCGGCCTTTCCTTGCAGCGTATACGCGAACCGAGCCGCCGTGGGTAGGAATTCTGCGGGCGTAGATGACCTCCAGACCATGCATGTTGAGGAGGTACTGAAGACTGCGGACGGAGTAGTACCGAAGGTGCTCGTGGTAGATGGTGTCGTACTGCAGCGTCTCTACCAGACTAAGAAGATAGTGGGACTCTGAAATAAAGACACCCGTTTCGTCGAGGAGCAGCAAAATGCTGTCTATGATGTCGTGGATGTGTTCGATGTGGGCGAAAACATTGGTTGCCGTGACAACCTTTGAAGCACTCGTTCGGCTATGTCGCGGCCGAAGAAAGCGATGGTCGTCGGGATGCCCCGTTCGTTCGCTAAGGTTCCAACCTGGCTGGGCTCGATGCCGAAGACGCGATGACCACCCTGCTGAAAATTGCTGAGCAGTGTTCCGTCGTTCGAGCCAACGTCGACAGCGAGATCTTCGGGCTTCATCTGAACGATGGTTTGAGACTCCGAATAGAGTTCGGAAAAGTTGTCGCGCAGGATTTTCGTCGTGCCACTGGTGTAGGGGTATTCGGGAGGGAACAAAATCTCCTTGTCCACGATCAACCCGAGTTGGACGAGCGTGCACTGAGGGCAAGCCAGCCAAAGAGCCGGATAGGCCGGCTGTTCTTTGGGCAGTACGCCAATGATCCTCATCTGATTCACGGGCGGCAGATAACCCAAGAACAAAATGCGCTGCAGTGGTGCGTAATTGCAGGCCTGGCAGCGCTCGACTACGACGCTTGTGCCAGTCCCTGCCGCAGTCTGTGCCGCGTCCACGATTGGCATTTACGTCTCCTCGGTTGCTGCCACGGCCGCCGGAGCGAGTTGGGCATTGTCGCAGTACCACTTCGTCGTAATCGCCAAACCCTCGCGCAAAGGAAATCTCGGCGCGTATCCCAGCGCCGCAATTTTCGCAATATCGGGACACCGGCGGCAAGCGCCACCTTCCGCCGGAGGGCCAGGCACGACCTCGACACGTTTGCTGAAGAAACCACCAATCATTCGAGCCAGCTCGGCGATGGTAACTTCTTCTTGTGTCCCTATGTTGTAAATGTTCAGATGCGTTCCGCATCGAAGTATCGCCATCAAACCGTCGATGAAATCATCGATGAAGACAAAAGACCGCGTTTGCGTGCCGGTGCCCTGAATAGGAAAACGCACGACGTCGTGATTTGAAGCGAGCCTCTGCATGCGCAGTACGAACTGAGGTATCACGTGTTCCCAGCCCATGTCAGGGCCGTAGACGTTGTGTGGGCGGAAGATCAGCACGCGGCTCAATCGAGTGCGCCCGTAGTTGATGGCCATCATCTCGCTGATGATTTTCCCCGCTGAGTACGACCAGCGCGGGTTTGTGGGATCGGGGATCGAAAGCGGGACGGTTTCGCTGGTTGGAATAGTTGGGGGATCTTGATAAACCTCCGAGCTGGAGGCGAACACTAGCTCCGGCACATTGTGTTGTAGGCAAGCATCGAGAACGTTCACGATGCCCTTCACTCCGACTTCCAGCACCAACTCCGGCTTGGTGTAAAAGAATTCCGTCCCGTTGACGAACGCGAGATGGCAGACCGAGGCGACGCCCTTGGCGGCTCTCTTGACCTCCTCTGGATTGCGGATGTCTCCCGAAACGTACTCGATGGAATCGGCTACGTCACCGAGACGGTCGATGCGACCACGAGACTGGTTGTCGAAGACGCGGACGCGATTCCCCTCTCGAATCAGTCGCCGAACGAGTGCGCTGCCAAGGAAACCCGCTCCACCTGTTACCAATTAGGTCTTGGTCATGCTGGCTACTCGCCCTTGCCTGTGCCGGGAAACGCCGAGGCGGCACGCACGCGAACCACCGGGCGTTCGGACGGAGGTACCCGGCGAAGACGCTTGCAGCCCCAGAGAAACCAGCGCAGATACTCGCCCGTCCAGGGGCCCAGGCAAAACGTGGACTCACCGCCGTAGAGGCGGTCAATCGATATGACCGGCACTTCTCCGAGTTTCCAGCCGGCCAACTGCGCCTTCATCGCGATTTCAAATGTGACGGCCCAACCCACCGGCCGCGCTTCAAGATTTAAGGCAGAAAACATCGAGCGCCGAAAAAGTTTGATGCCGGTAGTGGCATCGCTCAAAACGCAACCTGCGAGCCGGTGAAACAGTCGGTTGGCGAGACGCGAAAGCGCACCCCCAACCACAGAACCACCCAGTCGGCGGCCTCCGTGTGCGTACCGCGAACAGCTTACCAGGTCGCAGCCTTCCCCCATGAGCGCAAGCATGTCCTCGATGGCAAGCAGAGGCCCGACCTCGTCGGCAGCGAAGATCAGTACGTAGTCTCCGACGGCTGCGTCCACTCCGGCTCGAATCGCGTTGACCACTCCACGGCCTCCTTGGTTGTGCACCAAATGCAGATTTGCATACTCGCTCTGCATAGCTCGGACGACCGGAATACTGTCGTCTTCGGGGAAGTCATAGACAACCAAGAGCTCATGGGGAACTTCGACTACGGCTTTCAACAGCTTCACCATAATCCGGAGGTTGATCCCTTCATTGCGGACGGGAAGCAAAATGGAAAGAGCCACCCCTTGTTGTTTCACCGGCACATTAGCTGGGCCTGTCACGGTGCTATCCAAGGAGCGCAGCATTGTTGCGAACCACGACGACGGCGGTCCTATCGTTACTCACGGGTTGTTGTTCGTTCTTCGAGCAATTCGGTGAGCCTTTTGACTTGTTTCACCACCCTTTCGCGATTCCTGGGGCGGACGAACCGAAGAGGGATTCCTGCATAGACGCTCCAAGGTTGAAATTCAAATCCCGCGGGAACGAAACTGAGCGCCCCCAAGACTGTTCCTTCAGGAATTTGGTTATTGGGCATCACGACCGAATTCGATCCCGCTGCGGTGTAGTGCCCGAACGTCACATTGCCGCGGATCAAGTGTTCTTTCACCTGCTCAACATCGGGTGGAATGATGGTCACGAGATCGTTCACGAAGTCGTCACTGGTGCACCAAATTTTCACCCCTGAAGAGAGGCTGCAAAAGTCTCCGATCTCGAACTCCATGTCGGAGCCGCCGGCCACACTGCAACCTGATGCGATATGTGTGCATCTCCCAATGCGTACCTTGGTTGAAAAGTAGCAATAGTCGTCGACGATCGAGTCTTCGCCGATAATAAAAGTCTCCATGTGACGAATGCGCGTGTTGGGTGAGACGATCGGCTTCATGTTTCAGGTGATTGAATGCTGCCTGGTGGGGGCACGCTTCAATCCTGTCTGTAATTTCACAAAACTCTGAATCTCGGCGCAAACGGCAGCAATATCTTCGTCTGAAAGCGTGAACGCAGAGGGAAGCCACATCGCGTGTGGGATCTGTTTCGAACTGTTCGGAAACTGCTGGCTTGGCATCCGATACGGCGCCTGCGTGTGAAGCGGATGCCAGAACCGCCTTCCACGGATTCCCCGTGAAGCCAAGTGATCGTACAAGTCATCGCGCTGATCAACCAGAACGTCGGTCCATTGTGGGAGTTCGCCGTCGTCGAGGTGGAAGGGAATCACAGAGATTTCTTCCACTTCTCGCAAACCATCGCGGTAACCCTCATAGATACTTCTCATCCTGTCGGCCCGGTGCGGCAAGTTTTTGAGTTGAGCCAAGCCGATCGCGGCCTGTAGATTCGTGAACTTAAAATTGTAGCCTACGGTGTTGTGAGTATCGTCGCCCCCGGTGCCACGCGCGGGGCGACCCTGATCCTTCAATTCGCGAAGCCGTATATGCAACTGATCATCATCCGTCACAATCAACCCACCCTGTCCAGTGGTTATCGTTTTGTTGGGCGAAAGCGAAAAGCACCCAGCGCTGCCAAAGGTTCCCAGGCACCTGCCCCGATGTTTTGAAAAGAAAGCCTCGGCCGCGTCTTCGATCACCAGCAAGCCGTGGCGCTTCGCTAGATCCGAAATGGTGCTGGGATCGACAGCGCGGCCACTCACATGTACTGGAATGATGGCTTTTGTGCGCGGGGTAATGGCGCGCTCTGCGGCTGCTGGATCGAGAGTCAAGTCCTGTGGATCGACATCAACCAACACTGGCTTTGCGCCTGTGAGCGAGACTGCGTTGGCGGTGGCGATGAAAGTGACGTCCGGGACTAGCACTTCGTCGCCTGCCTTTATTCCGACACCGGCGAGCGACAAAAAGATAGCTGACGTACCGCTGGTAGCCGCTATAACATGCTTACAGCCAAGCAGTTCGGCGACTTGCCGTTCAAAGCGTGACGTCACGTCCCCGTCGTTCAAAAAACCGCTGTCAATTACCTCCGCGACGAGCGACTTTTCTTCCGAGCCGAACTGTGGCACCCAAAAGTCGATTTTTCGGTCCAAAGTACAGTACTCCTTCTGATTCTAAGCAGAGCCAATCGAGGAGCGGGACTGACTGAACAGACTGCCCTTTCCCCAGAAGTTCCAAATATCAACTACAACCTTGGGCTCTAAGCTCAAGCGGCGATACGCGTCGTGTGGAACACCGAGGATCAAAATGTCGCTCCGGCGGGTCACTTCATCGAGCCCCAGAAGATCTGAATCGGTTTTCACATAGGGGTCTGTGGTCAAGACGGCTTTAGCCCGAAACGTCAGAATCTTTTTCAGCTTATAGCTGAGCGAAAAGCGCGGATCGTCGCTTTCGGCTTTGTACGCCATGCCCAGCAATCCTACGGTCATCTGATCCAAAGGGTAAGCGGCATCCAGGCGGTCGACGATGAACTGCGGCATACCCTCATTCACAAGCATGGCCTGAAAACCTAAGCCGAACTGGTTACGGTAAAAACTGGCCAGTTGCATGGTGTCTTTGAACAAGCACGGGCCTGCCGCAAAGCCTGCCAGAGGGAAGTCCTTCGATCGCGGATAATTGCGCTTCATGCCGTCCAGAATCCGGTAGTAGTCCAAATTCGCAGCGCTGGCGATCATGTAGAACTGGTTCGTGACCGCGAAGTGAATATAGCGGTAGGCGTTGGTGAAAACCTTCGCCAGTTCCGCTTCGGTAGGAGCCAGCCGCACGACCTCTGGAGCGATATGACAAAAGAGCGCAGCCGCTTCGTCTTCTGCTGCGGCTGTCGTGCCGCTCACAATCTGTGGCAGCGTCTGAAGCTCCTCAATGGCGTGGCCTTCCACGATTCGTTCTGGGCAGAACGCGAACCGCAACCGCTTGCCTTTCGACAGCGCGTACTTTGCCATTGATTCGGTCACGCCTGGATAGACGGTCGAACGAATCACAACCAGTTGGTCTTCGGAAAGGAAGGGTAGCAGGTCATCAAGGCACCGCGTCATCACACGAAGCGATGGCGTCAGGAACTCGTCGACGGGCGTCCCTATCGTAATGATGACGGCTTTTGCGTTTGCAATGTCTTCGGCTCGGTTCGTGAACCCCAGGAGTCCCTTCGCAAGCGCATCGCGCAGCAGCGGTTCTGCCCCGATTTCCATGAACGGCATCTGCCCATTGCGGATTGTGTTCATAACCACCTGGTTCAAGTCGTAGATGAGCACTCTCTGGTTTTTGCGGGCAAATACGATCGAAAGCGGCAAGCCCACGTGACCCGCTCCGCCCACAACGCAAATGTCGGCTTGCAGACGCTTCTCCGTCGAGTTCGACGCTGAATGTTCGCTTATGTTCATCTCAAATCTATTTTGAACTCCTGCGTCGGTCCCGAAGTCTTAAGCTTACTAACCTGATGGATAGCATGCTGTACGTGACGATCTTTTTTTGCGCGTACATCCGGTCTTCTAATGCGTCACCAGCACGACACGATGGAAATAGTCGTGCGTCTCTATGGGCCGCACGGAAACGTTTTTCATTTTGAATCCGTCGTTTTTCAAGCGGCCCGGCCACCAGTCGCGCCCCAGTCCGCCATTGCTGGAGTAGACCAGGAACTGCGGATGCTCCGCAAGAAACGGAGATGTTTATCTGCTGAATCATTTCCTGTATAGATGACCGCTTGCTCTGGATCGATTACAGACACGAACCGCTTCTGCCAGCTCTTGTCACAGTAATGTTGAAGCACCATGAAATCATGTGGATCGGAAACGAGCACGGGCAGGTCTGGATGGCCGCCGGCCGTAACGAACTTCTCCGCAAATACCGCGGGGGAGACAAACTCACCCTTGTATCTCGACCAGTATTGGCGCTCCTGCGGCACGAGCACACCGAGCAGCAGGCCGGCAGAGACCGCCGGCAGCAGCAAGCCCCAGCGCGGCAGCCGCGGAATGGCAAAGCCGAGCGCAAGGGGAAAGCCGAGCAAGGACGGCACCATATACTTGGCGATCATGCCGCCGTGTGTAAGTACCGCGACCGTGAAGCCGACCAGCGGCAAACTCAGGAGCCCGAGTGCCAACATCAGTTCAGGCACCGGTGCGCGCGTCGGGGGTGCGCCCGGCGATGCTTTTCGCACGGTCATGAGCATGCTGAAGAGCACTGCGACACTGGCGATCGCTGCCAGATACAGGCCTGGCGAGCTTTCATATGTCAGGAAATACCAGCTGTAGCTGTTCAATGCTATTTCCACCGTCGGCTTCGACCATATATGCGCGCCGAAATTCCTTTTCAAGGCGGTGAGGACGGGCATGGAGTATGCCAGGGGCACGAAGCCGCTGAGCAGCGCAATCCAAACGTTCGGACGCATTTGACGAGTCATTCCGTACTGCACAACTTCCGCGAGAAGAAAGGGCAGGAAGGCAAATACTGCGAAATAGTGCAGGGATTCAGCAAGTACGAGGCTCAGACCCAGTAGGACCGCCCAGCGGCGCGCCACAACGCGCTGGTAACAGACGATCGCGAATGCGATGCAAGCCACGAGCAAACTATAGGGGCGCGCTTCCACGCAAATGGAGTCGAAAAGAATAGTCACAAGAGGAATCCCCGCCGAAACCAATGCCAGTCCAGCAACCTTGCGCGTTCTTACGGCGACGAATAGACACAAGAGCGTGACGGCGAACCCCAGGATCGAAATGCCCCGGTACGCCAGGTGTTCGTTGCGGATGAAACCTACGGCGCTGCGCTCCAGCAAGTAATAGGCCAGCGGCTGCCCGTCTGCGCCATGTACGAACGCTTGCCACAACCGGGAAAGGTGCTCTTGCTGGACCATGAGCACGGTGCAGATTTCGTCATACCCGAAGGGCCTGACCAAAGCCTCGCAAATGTTGCGGGCCGTAGCATAGGCGATCAGGATGGCCAGTGCGAAGAAGGCGGATTTCTCGGCGAGAGCGGCGCGCGCCGGTAGCTCAATCCGTCCTTGCTTTTCTTCAGTGATGGTGGGCATGTGCTTAGATCCAATGATTCGGAATCTTCTCGTCAACACGCGGAGTCCTGGTGGCGGAACGATGCCCTTCAGACATGAGCCCGTTGGCGCTCATTTCAAGGATGCTCGAACCACGACACCCAGAGGCGTTCCGTCCAGTGCGTCGGCCATTACCGTGGAGATGTTCGGTTGGGCTTCAACCATTGTTCCTGCGGATAGCAAGCCGCTATTCATAAACCGGCTCACTGAGTTGACGACGGCGTCCGGATCAATACGCTGCATGCAGATGTTGTTGCCGTTACAGGGAGGCTGGTCAGCTTCGTATAAGCAGGGACTGCAAAAGACTTGCGAGTAAAAATTCTCCACGCGCGGAAGTATCTGGCCATAATGTTCTGGATTCGCCGGGCCAAAAAGACATACGGTCGGTCGGCCGAGCGCAATGGCCATATGCATGGGTCCGGTGTCATTGGTGAGCACGCAGGATGCCGCA
>QHZC01000673.1:829-5151 GCA_003224515.1 Acidobacteriota bacterium | reverse complement strand
ACCATAGCTCGAGGTTTTTAACCGCCCCCCACTTCAGGAGCCCGTTTATGTTCTGGTGCCCCTTGGCGGCCTCAAACCCATATTCGATCTCGAATACTCCGAACTGCACCATCTCCGCCGTCGACGCGAACGTGGGACGGTTCGGCACAGCGCTGATCTCCTCCGTGTTTTGATCTCTGTTCTGGTTCTGTGGAGTAGTCTGGGGCGTATCCGCTGTTTGGCCGCGCCCATTCATTCCTGCGGCGAGCAGGCCCAAACCCACCAGTGCAATCCGCACTGCAATTCGCATCCGCTAATCCTTGTAAGCCACGTCCGAGGTGCATTTCATTCTAACAATCACCGCGCCCACACACTGCGCTATCCTTACTTTCATGCCTGATGCGCAGCAACAGACGCATTGCTCCTTGGGCGCTGGCCTTTGTGCCGATTGCCTTCATTCCCGCCGCATCGAATCTGCTCACGGCTCCGTCTTTTTTCTCTGCGAACTCTCCCTCACCGATCCCCGCTTCCCAAAGTATCCCCGCCTCCCCGTGCTCTCTTGCGACGGTTACAAAAAGAAGCCCTGACGCCAATCCGCAGATCAGCGATTCGCATTTGATCTTATGAAGTTACTTCACTGTGTAGCAAGTTATAGGTGGGTTCAGCCATCCGGCGAGGTCCTCTCACGGCTTTCCCCTCGGAACTCACTCTCTCGGCTGCCTTGTTTCTACTCTGGGGCCCGTCCCCCGCCCATGCCGACAAGCTGCAAATCACCAGCAGCCCGCCCCGTCGCCACCGTTGAGTTCGATGGCCTCACCGTAGGCACCACGCCCTTTCACAAGGCAAGAACATCCAGGGGCTCGTTCCTTGAGCATTCGGTAGTCGCGCGCATCAGCCGCAGCGGCTACGCAAAGATGCGGCAGAGCGTTTCGTCACGGAACGCCCTGCCGACCATAGGTTGGCTCTCTCTACTGCAGGGTTACTGTGGAAATGGTTCCTGAGGGTTCGCCGGCGGCTCGGTAGGAGCAGGGCTCTCAGCCGGTATTTTCTGAGAAGCCGGCGTCAGGCCAGGAGCGAGCTCCGAATTTCTGTATTTCGGGGCGCTCACATATCCTTGCACGTGGTCCCTGTCAATTTTGTTGATGACTACCTGCACGGGCTGCGGATCGTTTGTCCGGTGGATCCAGATGGGTTCGCAGAGATTTACTTTTTTCTTGCTGAGTTCATTATCGTCAACGACCATCGCCAAATCGAAGCTCTTGTGCTTGGTGTCCGCTTTCCGGAGTGAAAGCATCAGCGGTCCGTAGCGCTGGAACTGCTTCGATTTTGGCAGCTTAAACTCGACGTAGTCCCGCTCCCCGCGTTTCTGCAAGGCCACAAGTTCCTCGTGCGTCCTGGCGATGGATCCGTTCAAGTCGTCCCGGGTCGCGCTCAAGTTCCCTTCCAGGTCCGACCGCGTCTTGGCGACCTCGTTTAGTGTGTCCTTCAACTGTTTTTGCTGTTCCTCCATCCGCGCCTGAAGCTCTTTCAGTCGCTTGCTCTCCGCAGAGCTGCGCTTGCCTGCTGCTTGCTTGACCCTAGGAGTGTTCGCTTGTGAAGCGGCGGCCGCTGCTGCTTGCTGCGCAGCAGACACTTCCTTCAGTTTTCCCGTCAGCGTCTCGATTTGCCCTTGCAACTGGCCAACCGTAGCGCTCATCTGTTCCTGTTGTCCATTCAGCTGGCTAACCAGTGCTTGCTGGTGGTAACCGTAGCCAATCGCTAGAGAGGTGGCCACGATCGACGTCCCCGCTGCACCAATAAGCCAGCGGCCGCCGCTTGCGCTTGATGGTTTTTCCGGCTCTTCTCTTTCTGTTCTTTCTCGATACTCTTCCATAGCGACCCTCCCGGGCCTCATTCTTCTCTCGAAGATGGGCGAATCTTGATTCAACTTTTGCGCCAGCCGGCTGAGTCGATGACGCGAGACCGTCTGAAACGGACAGGTCAATCCGCGTTTTCTGTGCGCAAAGGGGTGGCCGCGTCGCCTCCCTTTCGCTCTGGTCTAAATCTCATCCTGTCAATACTTAAGAGCCGACGATGAGGCCCCAGAATCCTCCAATGGGTACTAGACCCTGAAATTTTTTCTGGTGCGAGGTCTACTTTATCTAGTCCTATTACCCTTTCCGTCCTCCCGTATCTTCCTATCTTCATCCTATCTTCTCTGACCTTCCCTACCTTCTCTCTACCATCCCAACCATCCCGCCCTGCATTGCCCCATTCCTTGCCGTATGCTAGCATCCGCCCGCTAGGAGATCGGACCAGGGATAATTGTTCAGACCTTCGGCCCCGCACGGGGACCCGGATATAGAGGTCACGTTCTCCTCCCTCAGTTCCAACTAGCCAGGCGCAGGCCCGCGCCCGATTCCTCGCGGACGGACCTCGCCCGGTGGAGGTTTGTATGAAGAGCTATCTCACCAGGGACATTCGCAACGTTGGCATTGTCGGCCACGGCGGCACCGGGAAGACGCAATTGGTGTCGTCGTTACTCTTCACCGCGGGCATGACTCCGCGCTGGGGAAAAGTTGCGGAGGGCAGCACCGCCACGGACTGGGACGAGGAAGAAATCGCCAGAAAAATCTCCATTCAAACCGGTCTCGCCCATGCCGAATGGCCCGCCACTCCGACTGGGCCGTCCGGTTCTTCCGAGAAAGTCAAAATTAATTTCATCGATCTCCCCGGCTATTCCACGTTTATCACCGAAGCGAAGGCCTCTCTGATCGCCGCCGATGCCGCGCTCATCACCGTTGACGCGCACGTCGGCTCTCAGGTCACCACGGAAAAGGTTTGGGACTATTGCACCGAGTACGACATTCCCCGCTCCTTCGTTCTCACCTGGATGGACCGCGAACTCTCCAGCTTTGAGCGCTCGATGGAATCTCTCGAGCAGGTTTTCGGCCGCAACGTCGTCGCTCTGCAGTTGCCGATCGGCACGGAAAGAGGCTTCCGTGGCGTTATCGACCTGGTGGCCATGAAAGCCCACATTTACAACCCCGATGGTGACGGCAAACCTTCCATCGAAGAGATTCCTGCCGCTCTTGCCGACGACGCGAAAGAAGCTCACGAAAAACTCGTCGAAATGATCGCTGAAGGCGACGACGAAATGATGGAAGAGTTTTTCCGGGAAGGCACCATTCCCATCCACGACCTCATCCCCGCGGTCCGCAAAGCCATTGTCGCCGAGAAAATCTTTCCAGTCCTGATGACTTCCGCGCTCCACAACATTGGCACCGCCAGCCTGCTTACTTTCCTCGCCAACGCGTTCCCCCATCCCGATGAGCACGCCCAGGTGGGCTACAAAGAGCCGGGTGGCAAGGGCGACCGCGTCGAACGCAAGTACGACGACAGCCAGCCGCTTTCCCTCTTTGTCTTCAAAACGCTTGCTGATCCTTTCGCTGGCCGTATCAACTACTTCAAGGTAAAAAGCGGAGTCTTGAAAAATGATGCCGCTCTGACCAATTACAATCGCAACATGCAGGAACGCTTTCAGCATATCCAGGTGGTTCAAGGCAAGCAGCTCACCGAAGTCGGCGAACTTCACGCCGGAGACATCGGTGCCATCGCCAAGCTGAAGGAGACGACTACCGGCGAAACCCTTGGCGACAAGGCTTCGCCAATCTATTATTCACCCGCCCTGCTTCCCGAGCCGTCTATCACCTTTGCCATCGAGCCGAAAACCCGCGCCGACGAAGACAAGATTGGCGTCTCCATTCATAAAATTCTGGAGGAAGATCCCGCGCTGCGTTTTTCACGCGATCCGCAAACCAAGGAATTCCTCCTGGCTGGCTCAGGCCAGCAGCATATCGAGGTCGTCGTCGCCAAACTCCACAAGCGCTATCACGTTGATCTCACTTTGAAGCCGCCCAAAGTCCCGTACCGCGAAACCATTCGCGGCAAAGCGGACGTCGAAGGCAAGCACAAGAAACAGTCCGGAGGGCATGGGCAATTCGGCGTTTGCCGCATCAAGATGGAGCCTGTCGAGCGCGGCAAGGGCGTCGAGTTCGTCGACGATGTCTTTGGCGGCGCCATCCCCAAGAACTGGATTCCCTCGGTCGAGAAGGGCATCCGCGATGCCGCTGCCCGCGGCTTCCTGGCGGGATTCCCCGTCGTAGACTTCCGCGCCATCCTCTACGACGGCAAGTATCACGATGTCGATTCCTCGGACATGGCTTTCAAGATTGCAGGGTCGCTGGCCTTCAAGGAAGCCATGAAGCAGGCGCGTCCCGCGCTCCTCGAGCCGATCATGCACGTCGAAGTCTACGCGCCCGACCAATACTCCGGCGACCTGATGGGTGACCTCAGCGGCCGCC
>QHZC01000673.1:0-809 GCA_003224515.1 Acidobacteriota bacterium | reverse complement strand
GGCGGAAATGCTGTCGTATGCCAACGACCTCACTTCCAAAACGCAAGGCCGCGCCACCTATTCCATGGAGTTCTCGCACTACGATTACGTCCCGAACGAACTCGCGGAAAAGGTGATCGCCGCCCACAAGGCCGTCCACGGCGAACAACTCGTCGAAGAAGAAGCTTAGCGCGATTTTGTTTCCGCACGGTAAAGGCTCGGCACACTTTCCAGAGCTTGAGCCAAGAACCGCTGCACCGCCCATGGCGGCGCGATGGCGACCGCGCGTGATCCTGATTACTGATGCTGTAAATTACCTCTCAAATTTTCTGACCAACTGTCAAGAAAATGCTATGGTCAAGACTTGGTTGTGGGCTCCCCTCCGGCCCCAGACAACAAACGTTTAGATCGCAGCTTGTCCGGCCTAGCGCCAAGGAAAAGCTTTCTAAATGGAGATGTGCACATGCGCATTTTGCTGTACAACCCCGACAACGGGGTCACCCGCAATTTCATGCCCCACCTTTGGATGTTTCTACTCCAGTCGCTGACTCCAGCCGGCCACGAAGTAGTGCTGATTGACGGCAACGCGCAACCCATGGACGAAGCCGGCATCGCCCGTTTTGTGCGCGAACAAAACATCGGACTTGTCGGGATCGGCGCGATGACCCGCATGATCGCCAAGGCCTACCGCATGGCCGATGCGATTCGCGCCGTTGGCGTGCCGGTCGTGATGGGCGGACCTCACGTCACGGAAGAGGCCGACGAAGCCCTTGGTCGAAACGGCGGTCTGCGCCATGCCGACGCGGTGGCTCTCGGTGAAGCCGATGAAA
>QHZC01000674.1 GCA_003224515.1 Acidobacteriota bacterium | reverse complement strand
GGAACGCAGGACATCGGGTTTCGCAATGAGATGGCCGTATTGTTCAACGCCCTACCAGCCCATGCACTACAGCTGAGGGTTCGCGACGAGAGCGGTGCGCCCTCGATGGCGGCCTTCACCATCCGCGATGCCTTGGGCCGCCTTTATCCAAATCCTTCGAAGCGTCTAGCACCCGACCTCTTTTTCCAGCCGCAGGTCTATCGTGCCAATGGCGAAACGATTCTCTTACCCGAGGGTACGTATATGGTGACCTGCTCGATGGGGCCGGAATATCAGCCTCAGACGAAGCAGGTACAGTTAACCGCCACGGGGTCGAACGAAGTGTCGTTCGCGATGGAGCGATGGATCAACCCACCTAAGTACGGCTGGTATTCCGGCGATCATCACGTGCATGCCGCCGGCTGCTCACACTATCAAAATCCCACCGAAGGTGTACGGCCGGAGGACATGGTCCGCCAAATTGAAGGTGAGAAGCTGAACGTCGGCGCTGTGCTGACCTGGGGTCCTTGCTACTACTATCAGAAGCAATTTTTCAGCGGCAAGGATCATCCGCTTTCGAAGCCGGGCGAGCTGATGCATTACGATCTCGAAGTTTCCGGCTTTCCATCGAGCCACGCCGGACACTTGGTATTACTCGGTCTCACGGACCAGGATTACCCGCACTGCGTGCGTATTGAGCAGTGGCCTACTTGGGACCTGCCCATCTTGCGCTGGGGGAAATCGCAAGGGGCATTGGTAGGTTTTGCACACTCTGGCTGGGGACTTGGAGTGAAGTCGCGCGAGCTTCCCAACTACGAAATTCCCGGGTTCGACAGTATTGGAGCAAACGAATACATCGTTGACGTAACGCATCCTGATGCCGTTGATTTCATTTCCACCATGGATACACCTTACGTTTGGGAGCTCAACATTTGGTATCACACGCTCAACGTCGGGTTCCGCACCCGCATCTCAGGCGAGACCGATTTCCCTTGCATCACAGATGCCCGAGTCGGGCAGGGTCGCGTCTACGCCAAGGTCGACGGGCCGCTCAGCTATAGCGGCTGGGTGGATGCTCTCCGCGCCGGACGAAGCTACGTTTCCGATGGCAGGAGCCATCTGATGGATTTCAACGTGAATAACGTGGAGGTGGGAACCCATGCGAGCGAGGCGAAGCTGACCGGAAAAGGGACTGCCAGAGCTCGCGTGAAGGTCTCGGCGTATCTCAACCCAGTTGCGCTGGGTGCGGAGAGCATCCCTTCTGACCGAGGGAATCCGTCGTGGGAGGACGCTATCAATAACCGCAATATCTCAACCGACAGCATCCACGACCGGCCGATGGATCGCCAACCCTTTTGGCATATCGAGCGGGCGCGCATCGGAAACACGCGCCAAGTGCCTGTGGAACTCGTGATGAATGGAAAAACGGTTGCCCGCAAGGACATTGTGGCGGACGGAAGCATTCAGGATGTTGCCTTTGAGGTACCGGTCGAGCGCAGCAGTTCGCTGGCGTGGCGCATCCTGGGTTCGTCGCATACCAACCCCATTTTCGTTCTGGTGGACGGAAAACCCATTCGCGCCTCGCGTTAGAGCGCGCAATGGTGTCTTGCCGCTGTCAACCAGTGCTGGACGCAAAAGGCTCCGAAGATTTCCAGTGCCGAACGCCCGGACGCTCAAAAAGCCTACGACCACGCCCGCGAGGTTTATGCCAAGCTGATCTCGGAGTGCGAATAGGGGGATAGCCGAAAACTCCCGCCTTCAATCACCAATTGGACTGAACTTCCCGCGAAACGGTCCGGTTCTCGGAAAGCACCCTATGCCACTCGACTCGGAGCTTATGGTTGGAGCGGGCGAGACTGATACTAGTTTCGAACCTTCAGCGTCCCATTGTGGTATCGCGTTTCAGGGCTTACTGTACCTAGAGCAAGTGCAGAAACGCCAAGAGTTCTCATACGTTTGGTTAATCCAGACCATTCACGATAAGGTTATTATCGCTGGTGCATTCGAATCCCATGGGCTCCACTTAATTTGGAGTTTTGCGGTGCAGCCCTGCCTTCTAAGTTGAAAGGAAAGGGAGGGAACTCTTAGTGCCCCTAATTGCCCCTAAGAAATTTGCAGTGGATCTGGAACAAAAATTTTTCCGAAAGAATGCTTCCTCCAACATGGCAGGAAGTCACTTTTCTCTTAGGCGTTTCCGGCCCAAACTGGGCCGAAAATCTCCCACAGCTTTTCTGCCGGCTCGCGCCCATCTTTGTGAACGTGTCCGCGTAGTTCTCCGTTGCGCCGCTCCGCTGTGCCGGGATCGCTTTCGGGGTCTCATTTGATCGCACCGTTCGGCGCGGTTGCGACAAAAGGGCCCTCAAAGTATCGACTGGCAAAGGCCAAAAAGGTCGGCCAGTTCGGTCCAGTGGTGTGCCCGCCGCTATGTTGGCGGAAGGCTATGTCGCCATCGATCAGCGCGCTCTCAATAGGCGGAAATTCGTTGGTTCCCAAATCCCTCTTGCCCAGGAGCTTGTACACGGGCCCAGCACCGACTGCGGCGAGGAACATGCCCTTCGCATCAACCCAGCCCCCTTCCATTTGTTGCGAACCGCTACTGATGAACACCGGTCGCGGAGCGCACAGAGCGATTAGCTCATGCGCGTCCACAGGTAAGTCGTTGGGAGTAAGCGGGCCAGCATATTTGAGGAAGTTCCCGGCCATCCAATGGTATTCAGCCGTTGAAGCGATGTTTTCCACCTGCTCGCCGAAGGTGCGGCGCAGGATTTTGGCGCCGCCCGCGCCCGAAGACCCGGCAAAGGCAATCGCGAAACGCGAATCAAACGCCATGGCAACGAGCGCAGCCTTCCCGTAGCGAGAAAGGCCTTCAATGCCCACCCGCTTGGCGTCGACGGATTTGTCGGTCTCAAAATAATCTAAGGCGCGGCTTGCGCCCCAAGCCCAAGCGCGCAGGGCGCCCCAATCATCAAGCTTGCGGGGCTGCCCCTTATTGGCTAGACCTATGATACCTTCCGACAGACCTGCACCGTTGTCCGCCTGCACACTAGTGGGTACGAGAGTGGCGTAGCCCCAGCCCTTCAGAAGAACTTGTTGCTGCCAAGTGGGCCCATTACCAGCGAGAGCAGCCAATTGGGCCTCCGAGAAACGCTTTCTTATTGCCGCTAGACCTTCGGGGCTCAGGCCAAGCTCCGTGATCACGGGCACTGGGCCGATCGCGTTGGCCGGAGTGGTCAGTGTCAATTGAATGTCCACGGCAATGAGGGGGTAGGACGAGTGATCGACGTGCCCCACGAGTGTCTTGGTAATGACCGGCACGTCTCCGTTCTTTTCTTTGCTGGTGCTGGTCACTTCCCAATTCACTTTGGGTGTGTTATTCGGAGCCCGGCCATAAATTTCTCTGTCGAAATCTTCGACAATCTCCGGGCGGCGCTTCTTCCACCACGTTTTTGCAGCTTTCACCCTCCTGCCGTTCTTCAATACCAGCGGATCGGGGAGAATCGGATAACGGCTCACCTTGGACTCATCGAAGTTCGCAGCATTGGGCGATTTAGGGTCGCCGTCCGGACCTCGTCGCAGCGAAGTGATATGCAGAAGATCCAAAATCCTCCGATGATCTTGTTTGGCATTGAGGTGTGCTGGGGAAATGTGCGAGGCCGCGGCTGCAGGAGTCGAAGTAGAGGTAAACAATGAGAGCGGTACCGCCTCTGCCATCGCAGCGTATCCGACAGGCGAGGGGTGAAGGTGATCGCCAGAATCAAATGCTGGGAGCAGGTGGTCAGGATGCTCCGGGTCGCGCATGACCCTATCGAAGTCGATGAACGCGTCGAAGTGGCCAGGCGAACGAATCCACTCGTTGACTGCTTGCCGATCCGCCTCATGGTTCGGTCCGGGATGGTAGAAGTTCGAATCCACGTAGGGGAGAATTGTGCAGCCGATGACCTGGATGCCGTGCGTCTGCGCGCGTGTG
>QHZC01000672.1 GCA_003224515.1 Acidobacteriota bacterium | reverse complement strand
CCCCACTTTTGGACCGACAAAGCGGAACCGAAATTGGCTTTCCTCCTCGTCGTCCGGCTGCTGTGCATTTCCGGCCACCGCGGACGCAAGGATCAGGATCAAAGCGAAATAATATTTTAGGCTGCGATTGGGAGCCACGGAAAACCTCCGGCCAAGTAGGATTTCATACACTACTGCTGAAGTCACAAAAATAAACTCCTCGGATAAGTGCCGCCCAAAGATCCCGCCACAGCCTCGTTGAGACGTTCTCAACGAGGCTGCTTTATCCTGCCCTGCAGGTGAAACGCAAAGAAGTCGTCCACGCGGTGCCAGGCGTCCAGCAGAACATGTGCACGGGTAAAATAGTGGAATTCGCCAGGATACATCATGTAGGAAAGCAGTTCGCCTTTGCCCTTTTTGAGGGCTTCGTCAATGAGCCATACAGACTCGAGATACGGCAAAGGCGAACTGCTTTCCTACATGATGTAATAGGGGTCAGAGTAGTACATCACATAGTCGACGACGCCTGCCACGTCCACACCAGCGCTGAACAACTTGGGTTGATCAGTCATCGCAATGAGCGTGAAAAATCCGCCGTAGGTCAAGCCCCAAACACCGATTCGGTCACTATCCACGTAAGGCAGGGTCTTCAGATAGTTTGCCGACATCCACGCATCTTTGGCGTCTTTTCCACCGACGTCCATGTACACGCCATTTCGCCAATCCCGGCCGTAGCCGATGCTGCCGCGATAGTCCGGGGCAAAAACGACATAACCTTGCTGCAGCAAGTATTGGTGAAAGCTGTAGTAAACGGCGTAGTTGCGCTGCACGTGCCAGCCGTCATAGTTCTGATTTACCCCGTCTCCGTGAATCCAGATGATCGCCGGATGCTTTTTCGTGCCGTCCAAATTCTTTGGCACAAAAAGCCATCCCGGCACGGGCTTTCCATCAGCTCCTGGAAATCGCACAAACTGCGGCTCGACGAACTGTGATATGTCGATGCCGGCCGGCATGGAATGGGAGAGCCGAATCGGCTTCGAGTTTGCTTTCGCCTCAATGGCGAACAAGTCCGCGGCGTTGCGAGTGTCCGTGTGCTGATAGACGAGGAATTTGTCGTCGGCGGACCAATGCGGATCGATATTGGTGCCATTCCCCGCTGTAAGGTAGATCACGGTCGCGTGCGAGGGATCGCCGCCTATGTTGGCCACGCCCACATGGCGGTCGCCCGGCCGGTCTGGCTCGTTCGCGTCGAATGCGATCCGCGTGCTGTCATGCGACCATGAGGGACGCCACGCTTCGAACTTTCCTTTCGTGATTTGCACCGCTTTTCCTCCTGCGGACGCCATGACGTACAAATGGTCCCAGCCATCCTCATCACTGAGAAACGCGATCCACCGCCCGTCCGGTGAAGGCCACGGCTGGGCTCCGGCCTCGCCCCAGTCCGGAATACTCCAAAATTGATCTTCAGTAATTTCCTGGATGACGCGCGGTTTCCCGTTGGAGGCGTCGGCGACATAAATCGAATATTTCTTGAAGTCTTTCGATTCACCGTCATACGCGAGGTGCGTTGCGTCTACCCACGCCAAGCCACCATATTCGCCGGGTTTGCCAATCGCCACCGGTTGGCCTCCGGCGATCTTCACAGCGTACATCTGTCCCGGGAGGTATTCCGAAATCCGGTAGATAATCTTCCTTCCAGAGTACGCGGGCGTCTCATCGTGATTGACGGTCTTGAAGCCTGCAGTGTACGCAAGGTTGGAGCCGTCGGGAGACCAGATAGGACGCGAGATGCTCACGCTGTCTTGTGCGACGACAGACTCGCTCCCGTCCTCCAGCGAGCGCACGACGAGATCGCTCTTGTGAACGGCACCTTCCGCTACTTCGGTATTGTGACGCACGAATGCGACCCGGGTGCCATCAGGAGAGGAAACGATGTTGGATTCGTGCGCCGTTGTCTTCCACGCCGGCTTAGGCGCACCTCCGGCAATGGCCACCTGCCAGAGGCCGCCCTCGTGTGGAAAATAAACAGTCTGAGAGTCGCGGCTCCAGAATGCGCCTTCCACCTGACCTTCAGGAAACGCAGTCAGCGCTTGCGGTTGGCCTTGGCCGTCAGCACTGGCCGCATACAGATTCGCCACGCCGGCGCGATCCCACGCATAGACCACATGTTTTCCATCAGGAGACCAAATCGGATCCGAGGGATGCTTGATATCTATCAATTGCTCGATCGTTAGACGGTGTTTGCTACTGGCGGATTGCGCCATTGCTCGCGACGTCCAACCTAATAGTGCGTTCATCGCCAACATGCTGAGCAAAATCTTCCATCCGAACATAGCGTCCCCCTGACAAAAGTTGCTGAAGCGAGTGCCCGAACATGCTACCGGCGAGGGGGCATGAACCTCTGCCCACTCGCCGAATGGAAATGTTACTTCGCAGCCCGCAGCAAGAGCCCCGCCGCTAAAAGGTGAACCGCAGGCCGAATCGTGTCACAAACGGATTGATCGTGCGGAACGGGAATAAATAGCTGGAGCCGATGGTTGTGACTTTGCCGATGACGGTCTGTGCGTCGGTCACGTTAAAGAAGTCAACCGTGGGCATAAGATGCCACCGGTCGTTTAGGACAACTTCACGCGAGAGACGCAAGTTGAGCATGTTGACGCTGGGCAATCGCAGGGCACCCGCCGGTTGAAGGATAACCGCCTCGTTTATGATGTCAGGCATCGGTGAATTGCCGTCGGGAATGGCAAAGGTGTCCGTCGGTTGGAGCGGGAAACCCGTGTAGTGCTGGAAATTGACACTAGTACCGATGTTCCAGGGAAGTTCGTAGGTGCTGTCCACCTTGAATACGTAGGTTGCGTCTAGATTCAGGTAGTTGTTATTGCGGTTGATATCATTGTTGGGGTCGGTGAAATTGTCGCTGGTGGCCTGATCCGAGAAGCCTCGGCCATACACACCCTTCTGACGCTGAATGGTGAAGCCGCCGAGTATTTGCCACTTGTGCGACAGCCTTTTGACCGCGGTAAATTCGAGGCCGTGGTACGCATTGTCGTCGAGCTTTGGGATGTTTGTGACGACAAAATTAAAGGCTCCAAACTTTGCCGGATCCGTAGGCTGGAAGCTATAGAGCGTCATCGGCTGGTTTGTGACAGGGTTGATAATCGCTTGGCCGCCCAAGGCGGTGATGGGCACATAGTCCGAGGGCTGAACTGCTGTGTTTTCGATACCGATCAAATTCTTCTTGGTCCGGTAGTAATAGGTGACACCGACCCGCAAGTCACCCAGGATTTGTTTTTCGTAACCCGCGCTAAGCTGCGCCGAGTACGGACGGCTCATCTTGGTGTTGATGTGCGTACTCGATCCACCAAAGGCATTTACAGGTACGGTGTTCGCTCCATTCGGAAGCCATTCGTTTATTTGCGGAATCCCATCCCCATTTGTGTCGGTCCAAGTATAGTACTTGCCCGCAAGTCCAACGGGGTTAGCGGTTTCGGCCAGGCCCGTGCCTTGCATAATGTAATAGATTCCGTAATTGAAGCGCAGAACGGAATTGCCTTTCCCGGTGGGGTCCAAGGCCACGCCTAAGCGGGGAGAAACGTTATTCCAGTGCACCAGATTTCCGGAGGCCGTATAGGATTGAATCGGAAAGAGTTGAGGAAACGTTTCGTTTGGGTTGCTCTTTTGGGCTGGGTAGTAAGTATTGAAATGGTCGTAGCGCATCCCCAGGTTCAAGGTGAGGCGGGGCTTCAGCTTCCAGGTGTCCTGCAGATAGAAGCTTGTGGCGCCAAAGTAATTCTTTTGCGTCGTCGGAGTATCATACGCAAGCACCTGATCCGGCTTTCCGCCGTTTAAAATGACGTTGATTCCTTGGTTGACGTTGTAAATGTAAGAGTTGTAACTTTTCCCAGATTCGAGGCCGAATTGGAAATTATGGGAGCCACCAAAATTACCTTTGTACCATGAGCCGCTCGCGGACCACTTCAACACCCACGCGGGATTGGCAAATTCATAGGGCGCCGCACCGGCTTCCGTAGAATTCGCAATGTCCTGGACATTCAGGGTGGAGGTTGTCACGCCAGGCTGGTAGCTGAGCGGGAATACAATTTTGTTCCAGCCTACACGAAAATCGAGGAAGAGATTGCTCGTGACCTGGGTGGTCCAGAGTCCTTGAAGGATGTAGGCCGGCTCGATCTGCTTCCAACTCGCCTGCTCAGTCACAAAAGAATAAGTGGTATCGCGACGGAAGAAGCGATTCTGCTCATTGTAGAGCCAGATAAAACTGAACTTGTTCTTTAAATTCACCTGAAAGTCGCTCCGCAAGTCGGTATTGGTCTGGTGATTGACGTCGACGACGGGATTGCCAGCTTGATCGGTCACGGAAAGAATTCGCTGGCGCAAATCGTAGCGGCGATAGGAGCCGAACAGCCACCACTTGTCCCTGATGAGCGGGCCACCGAGACTGGCCGTCATGTCTTTAGTCATATCAAATGGCGACCCGGAAGTGACCGGTGTGCAATTGGTTTGAACCCGACTTCGTCACCATATTCATGTACACCCCGCCGATGGGCACGGAAGCAGGGGCGTTGTCGGCAACAACCTGAAACTCATCGAATGAATCGTGGTTGGTGTAGAACTGCGTATAACCGCCATTCGCGCCGGGCCAGTTCAAATCCAGGCCGTTATAGCTATAGATTTGCTCCGCGGGCGTGCTGCCATGGACTTGCATGGTGGACTGTTGATAGCTATTGTTGCCCGCGACATCGAATGTGCTCAGCGTGGACCCAGGCATCTGCGCCACGGTGGACCAGGGGTCGCGACCGCTCGGAATTTCTTGCAGTAAGTTCTGGTCGAACGTCGTTGAAGTCTGATTGTTCTCCAAATCGACCACCGGTTCGCCTTCCACTTTCACAACTTGGGTAACCTCGCCAACCTGCAGCTTCGAAGGGATCGTTGCCGTGAAACCGGCCGTAAGAACGATGCCGGTCTGATTGAATGTGCTGAATCCGGGCGCGGTGATGGTCATCTCATACGTGCCCGGCGGAAGCAAATCAAACAAGTAACTGCCGTCCGCTTGCGTGTGGGTGCTCCGCGGGGCGAGCAGTGCTGTGCTCTTAACGGAAACTGGCGCGTTGGGCACCGCTGCACCGGAACCGTCTGTAACGGTGCCGGCTATCTTTCCCGTAGTTGATATCTGCGCGGTCAACCTCGGTGGGAAAACGAGGTAGCACAGTAAAGCGACCAGACACATGAGAATCATCGAGCTAAGAACGGGATTGCAGCGGGAAGGGACCAGAAGGGACATGGGCCACCTCAGACTTAGAATTGCTGCCCAGGAAGTCTTGCGTCCCCCACCCCAAGGGAGCCTGGTGCAAGAGGTTGGGAGCGGACGAAATCGTGCATATTGTATACAGTCGCGGATGGCTGTCAACGTCAGAATCTTGCTTCATTGAATGTTTTGCTTTTCGGCCTGGTTTTCCTGGTCAGCCAAACTCCACCGCCAGGCGGGTTCTACTTGAAGAGGATCTATTGCCGCCGAGCGCCACGGGCACTCGACTGAGGTGCTGTAACGGATTGAAAGCTAAGCAGCTAGGCCGAACGGTGCTGGCGCCGACGGAGTATCAGTTCTCTAAGGTATTCGCCGGTATCCATAATATGCCTCCAGACCGCATCCGCCGCGGCGTCTGGGTCTCGTTTACGACAAACATCGAGGAGGTCTCGGTGAGCCTTCCCAGCCTGGTGCAGGTCGCGGGTCACGATCAAGTGGAGCCGAGTGTACCGGTCGCACTGCATGTTCAGGGTTTTGAGGAACGACAACATCACTGGGCGATTCGCGGCGGCATACAGCGCCGAATGAAAGCTCCAGTTCCAGCGTCCCCACGACTTCACCTCTGAGTCATGTTCGAGCAACTCCTCATAGCGCACCAAAATATCTTCCGCCCGCTGGAGGTCTTCACCGGTAATATTCGGGATCGCTTCTCGCAACATATATCGCTCCAACACCGCGCGGGTCTCGAACAATTGCATGATTTCGTCGGGTGAAAGCGCCGCGACGACTGCTCCCCGATTTCCGACGATTTTAACCAAGCCCTCTCCAGCCAGATGGCTCAGGGCTTCGCGCACAGGAATCCGGCTGATTTCAAATTCAGTGGCGATTGCTTCCTGACGCAGTTGTTCGCCCTCCTGTAGGTCGCCGCTTAGAATCCTTTCCCGAAGTCGCTCAACAACGGCCGCCGCAAGGGACTGGCGCGGAATCGCACTCGATTTTCGTTGGAAAACTGCTTCCATGGTCGGGCTCAGAAGTATGCCAATTTGCTAAACGTCTAATCGAAAGAACCAGCCTGCACTCGCTACACAGACGGTGAGCGATACTTGCGTCTTGCGACATCTTCCATTACCACAGTGGCGATGTCAAATCTCGTTGTTGGCGCCTCGTGCGCCAGTGGGGCTACTTTGAAATGACCATGATGCGGCAGCCGTCAGCGCGGTCTACTCTCCGTCAGATTCTGCCGTTCACATTGGATAGCCGCCGACGTAGAATTGTCGCCTCTTGCCGAATTTTCAACCACGTGAAGCGCGAGGTGCAGGGATGCGTTTGCTATTTTTGTTTGGCTCGCTCGTTATCGCCGCGACCGCAGTCGCGCAAACCCAGAAGTCGAGTGACGTCGCAGCCTTCGTAACTCTAGATACGCCAGTCCGCTAGGGGCAAGCAGTGGTGACGGAACGCGTTCTCCTAGTTTTGGCCTGACTCACCCCGCGGCCCCAGCAGCGCAATTGTTTCGAAGTATCTTTTAGAATGATTCCGTCCTCCACATCCTGCATGGGACGGAAAAACGCGCAGTCACGGGCATCAGAATGGGGCTCCTTTCCTCTCCAAGAATCCCCCGTTTCCTCGGGACATTCGGAATCGTAGACTGCCCTGACTGCGAGTCCCCGGACGTCATCGCAGGAACGATACTTTAGTCCTCCAGGAACGGTACTAACTTCCTATAGCTCGTGTCCTTTCGTCTCGTTATCCTGTGAAGCAGCGAGTGAGGGAACAGCGCCCGCTGCGGTACGCTGGGCGGCACCCCACACGCCAAATATGATTCCATCGTCACATCTAGCCTTGCCGAACGACAAGACAATCACAATCTCCGTGATCTCTGGCCGGTCGAAAGGGTTGGCGCACCGATTAACCAAACCCAAAGTCAGCGTAGGGAACACTGGTAGCGGCGCGAATATCGAAATTGATGATCCGCAAGTTTCTAGCCTGCACTGCGCTGTAGGTGTAACAGAGGATACGGTTAGACTATGCGATCTCGACTCAGCGAATGGGACCTACGTGAACGATGAAAGGGTTCAGGCCACGAATCTCGAACATTTGTCCGAGTTCTGCGTCGGCTCAACAGTACTTCTAGTCACCATTCTCCCGAAACGCTCGACGGATTTAAGGTGAATCAAATAATCAGTTTCGGTTTTTGGGAACGGTTTAATAGGCGTGTCATCGGAGTGAAGCTAGCCTCGCATTGCGGACATTTCGGAGCCCTTTCCATTCAATGACGTGAGAGTGTTGTGGAACGTCGGGCGATGATACGGTACAGCCTGATGAGTTGCCACCCACTCGGTCAAACTGTTCTAGGATACTTGGAACAAAAGAGGTAGGGCTTCCGCGCCGCCAGGAGTGTTGCAGCAAAGAGAATTGCGTACTTCCGTTCTTCGGTCAATAGCCTTGTCCACGAAGAACCGCTTTGCCATGCTTTCGGTGGTGAAACGGTGTGATCCACGCTCAAGGCTATATTCGCTCGACGGGTTTTTCTGGCTGCTCGATAGTGCTGGTGCTGAATTCCAGAAGATTCGAGAGCAACATCAGTGGCTATTTTCTTTTCATGCTTTTCATGCAGGCCTTATCCTCTGATTTGAGAGAAGGAATTCTTTCCCAAATCTTTCCCAGGATGCGCCGCCAGTCCGCGTAGCCACGCGTCGATTGCAGAGTGCTGCTCGGCACCCATCTCTTCAAACAGCACGCCCATGCCGAAAATTCCGAAGCCGCCGCCAGAATGCATGTAGATCACTTTGCCGTGGACTTCGCATGTGCTCATGCCGTCCGAGATGCGGAGACGTAATTTCGTACGAATGGGAATGGGTTCGAGCGTATCGATATAGCAACCACGCGAGCTCAATTCGCTAAGCTGTCCGCGAACCCACGTTCCGTCGAGAAGGGTGACTTCGGCATCTGCGAAAAACGAGAAGCGCGGATTGGCGCGCCTTACTGTGAAGGGAGCTTCAGCCATGGTGTCTCTCCGGTCCGTGAACCCCTAAATACACTTGAAAACAAATCCATCCGTGAAGTGAAGCAATCCCTTAACCATACAAAACCTAAAGAGCAAGAATCCCTATCTGATAGTGCCTGAACACTTTGGGGCAATAACCACGAACAGTAGGCCAAGCCACAAGCACAAAGGGCAGCATCTTCTTGCGCACTGCCGGAGAATGTTTGCCATAGGGTTCACGGGGTGCGCCCTCCGAATCGGTGGGCGTGCTGGTTCGGCCGAAGCGCCGCAGAGGGAGTCGGGGAGGAGACCGGTATGTTTCAGCAAGAGGGGCGTCTACAGGACTCCCCATTAAAGGAATGAGCTCAGTGATTGCATAACAATGCCTGCCCTTGGCTTATCCCGGGATCCGGCCAACTCCCATCGTGACATCGGCTGGGAGCCGTAGCGGAAGAAGAATCCTGCTTTAGCGGTTGCCAGCCAAACATGAACTGAATCCTCGATGATGGGTGCTCCTTTCGGTGCAGCGCCCTTTAGTGCGGCCGCTACCTCCAGCTCCGTGTATGAACAAACGTCGATACTCCCCGCTGCCTTTCGCACTGTCGTGTTTGGCAATATGCGCTCGGCGGCGCGGACGAGTTGCGCGCCGCAGTACCGGTTGGCGAAATACGGATTACGCGAACGCAGACATCCGTTCCCTGAGGTATCACCTGTAGAATCTCGTCGTACCCGCTCGGGAGATCATCCGAAAACACATGCGTCACAATATAGAAAGACTGCAGGGATCGGTGTTTTCGGTTCTTGCTGCTTCACCAAACAACATGATCGTTCCACAGACAGGGGTAGAAATCGAAAGCAGCAGATTGCGCTGGCGCATCGTGTGCCGCGATTACAGTTTCAATCAGTGAGACAACTGCACCTATTTTAATGCCTCCAAGAGGTGATCGGTTCGTCGGCACTCGCAGTGTTGCAAATTCGCAATGAAGCAGCGACGGTCTGGCTGAGGTTGTCGGGTATCCGTGCTTCTCTCAGGAGTGGGGGTAAGCACGAAGCCCTTTCGTACCGGCACACGGATGCGGATTCGCGTGAAATCTCCGGGCTCGTTCCAGTGCGCTGGGATTTGGAGGATTGCTGAGGCCGTAGCGCGGTTATCCCAATCGAATTTGAAAGAAGAAACTCGCTTCCATTCGGCATTATTAGGTGCATCAGTTTGCGCGAAGCGGTGGTCTGGGTCCGTCCTCCCCGGGCCAGACGAGGTGAAGCCCCGGAGCGAGAACACGCCGTACTCCCGCCGACTGGCCTCGCTTTGTGTTTTGTCGCCGAAAGGTCTTCACCACTTGCGATGGGCTCGGTCTTGGCGGCCTTTCCTGGGTTGTGGTCGACAACGACCCCGAAAATGTATCGCCCTTGGCCGTGTAGACCGACAGTTGCAGCTTACCGTCTTCGATCTCAAATTTCGGCACCTTTGTCGAGTCCTTGGACTCGGTCCTCGATTCCATCGCGGGCGGTGAGTATGAGAACTGGAGTCTGCAGCCCGCGTTTTCTGAGTGTGGACAACACCTGGAGCCCGTCGCGGCCTGGAAGCATGAGATCTAATC
>QHZC01000145.1 GCA_003224515.1 Acidobacteriota bacterium | reverse complement strand
TCCCATACTTTGAGGGCATTCCCAGTCTGTCCGCCTGTCGTTTGATCCCAAATCACATCGAGGTAGGCCTCGCTAATGGGTGGCAAGACGCGATCGAGGGCGGTTTCGACGCTGGCATCGGCACGCAGGGAGCGGGAGAAGGCTTCCGCGGCGCGCTGGGAGTCGGCTTCGACGGCATGGCGCATTTCGGTGAAAGCGGGCTCAAGTTCCCCCTGCCGCAACAGGAAATTGCCGTATCGCCAGGAGACTTCGGCGGAAAGAGGGTAGACGTTTTTGGCGTGCAGAAAAGCGTCACGCGCAGCGGCGAGATTCGCTTCCGATTCATAAGCGGCAGCAAGATCGAGCCAAGTATCCCACGATCCCGGATTCAACGACAGCGCCGAAAGGTAGGAGCGAATGGCGCGCGCGGCGTCGGGATCTGCGAGGTTGTATTGCCAATAACGGCCCAGGAGATACCAGTTTTGTGGGTTAGCAGGCTCCAATCGCACGGCGCGCTCACAAGCTTCAGCCGTTTCGAAACCTGCGTAATGGCTAGCGAGTGCATTTCGGATGCTAAAGTAGGAGAGGAATAAGGCGACAGCAAAAGAAACAGCAACAAGTACGGCGCGTTGCGCGTTGCTGGAGAGAGGCAGAATCATTCTCCGGTACTGTGCCTAGACCGTTTCGGAGTTGCAAGACAAAAGTCCATCGGAGGCGTGCGACAACCGCGCTTCTCAATCTTTTCGCGAAATCCCCGGCCGCGTCCCGATGAAGTTTGGCGGAACACAGTGCGGTTGATGGGAGGAGAGGGCTGACAGTACAATAAGGCAGCAGCCTGTCGAGATGCAGTTCCCGTTGACAAAGAACTCCGCTTCGCATGCCCGGGCGGAATGGGGATGCCGTTTTTATGGACGAAGAAAAGGCAAGCTGATTGAGCGGCATCGTCGGCATCTACCACCGGAGCGGTGCGCCGATGGAGCAGGCGCTTTTGCAGTCCCTTGTAGCTTTTCTCTCCTACCGTGGCCCGGATTCTCGCGAGTTCTGGATGGATGGCTCGATCGGGCTGGGTCACGCGATGCTGCGGACCACCAACGAGTCGCTCGATGAACGCCAGCCTGGCAATCTCGATGGGCGGTTTTGGATTACTGCGGACGCAAGACTCGACGGGCGGGCGGAATTCATCGCCGAGCTCGAACGTTCCGGCCGCGTGGTTCGGCCAAATGCTCATGATTCTGAACTGATTCTGCACGCTTATGCCACTTGGGGTACGCCGTGCGTAGAGCACCTAAGGGGTGATTTTTCCTTCGCCATCTGGGATGCACAGAACAAACAGCTGTTTTGCGCGCGAGATCATTTAGGTATCAAGCCTTTTTATTACCTGCAACAGGGAGATCTTTTTCTGTTGAGCAACACCCTGAATTGCATTCGCGTGCACCCGGAGGTGTCCGGCGAACTAAATGAGGCGGCGATTGGGGATTTTCTTCTGTTTGGGCTCAATTGCGACAATGCCACGACGAGCTTTCGCGATATTCAGCGCCTACCCCCCGCGCATTCTCTGAGTATCTCGCCAGAAGGTCCGAAGCTCAGGCGTTACTGGACGCCGCCGACGGACGGGCGGATTCGCTACCGGAAGCCCGAAGAGTATATCGAGAATTTCCATTCGCTTCTCGAAGCCGCTGTCACCGATCGCCTTCGCACGGACCGCGCCGGAATCCTTCTGAGTAGAGGGCTGGATTCGTCCTCGCTAGCTGCGGTGGCTAAGGACGTGTCGGCAAGAGGTGCCCAAACCATCGACATTCGGTGCTACGCGCCTATTTTCGAATCGCTGATTCCTGACCGGGAAGGCGAGTATGCGCGCGAAGTGGCGGAGTTTCTGCGCCTCCCGGTCAAATTCATGGCCTTGGATCAAGTGCAGCTTTTTGCAGGCTGGGACAATCCCGAATTCAGTCTGCCGGAACCGGTGGAAGATCCGCTGTTTCGGGGTTTTCTTGACTCCTGTCGGAACGTTTCCGCGGACTGCCGTGTGCTATTGTCCGGGAAAGGCGTCGACAACCTGCTGGACTTTCAAATGTGGCCCTACGCGGGTGACTTGCGTCGAAACGGGGAATGGCGGCGTCTCTCGTCGGACATGGCAAATTATTTTTGGATTAGACCTTTTCCGTGGCGCGACATTCGCACGCGAGTGAAGAAAATCATCGGCAAGGATCCGGAGATGCCGATTTTCCCGCTGTGGTTCAACCGAGAATTTTTGCATCGCGCAAAGCTCCAGGCGCGATGGAAAGAACTGTGCGAGCATCCTGTCGTACCCAGCACGCATCCCATTGTTGTCATATCCGCTGGAGACCCGGTATCCGTTCCTGGACCTGCGGATTGTAAATTATCTTCTTGCACTTCCGCCGTTTCCCTGGTTCTTCGAAAAAATGCTTCTGCGGGAGGCCATGGCCCAGCGCATCCCCGAACGCGTTCGCATGCGTCTGAATACGCCGTTCGAGGGCAATCCGGTCTTGGCTCAACTGCAGAAAGCCGGGGCCGAAGTGCTAAACCAGATGCAGTGGAGCGAGGATTCAGATCGCTTCATCGAACGCTCGGCGGTGGTGGCGCTGCATGGTAAGATGAGCACCGAGCAGATTCGTATGCACTTAAGGCCCTACTGCCTCAACATTTGGTTGCAGTCGGCGAGAAGAGTTAACATGCACGCGGAGGCTCGAGATGGCTAAGTTCGTCTCTTTCGCTCGGTAGCCTGGTCCGTGGCTCTGCCAACGCCCCAGCCGATCGTTGCTTGAGGAGGTTTTTCGGTAATGGTGGAACTCTTTCGTGATCTTGGAATCGTTATATCAGCCTTGTGCCTGCCATGGGGAGTATATCTGCTGCGTCAGGGCGTCTCTCTTCCAGGACACGATGCGCCCGGAAGTCTCATTCTGGGCTCCGTTCTCTGCGCTCTCGCCCTGTTCATGGGCTTTTCTTCCATTAGGTCGCACTATTCGCTGCGGCAGTTGAAGCGCCGCGCTCAAGAAGACCGACAAAAACCCGCATCGCACAACTCCCCAGAATTCCTTTGAGGAACGCGCGACGCTATCCTAATTGCACGCACCATCTGGCAACACGCGTAGTTTTCGGTTCAACTTATGGCGTTGTTTAATTCTGCCGAGCCAGCGACCAGGCTTCTCCTTGAGGACGTCGGGCAAAACACAAGAAATCAGGATTTGCCGTCGCGGCGATACTTACGCGCGAGCCGGAATGGGCGGCGCACTACATCCGTGAGCCGGTGCTTGTTTTCTACTTCGTTCCAGTCTTCCTCGGTCGGTGAAAAAGCGAGTCTGAGCAGATAGGCGGGAGCAGCAATCAGACCGCTGCGCATGCGCAATCGAAGAGCGGCACGTTCGAATAGGCCAATCGGCGCATAACCGGCGGCGGGGAGCCACTTCGAAGATTGTTCCGCGAGCCGCCGAGCCCCCCCATCCGCCTGCACCATCGCTTGAACATGGTCCGGCAGTTGCGCCTTGAGCAGAACTGAGGCCAGGCGCAGCCCGGTGTGCAGCATACGTTCCGCTCCTACCGCTTTCGCCGAATCCCGAATACGCTCCCAATCGATACCCGTTTGCCGCGAGACCAGCGCGGCGACATCGGCGATCCAGAGGAGGCGCTCCCAAAAATGTTTTGCGCCGTGAATGCAGACGAGGACCAGCTCATCCTCTACAGAAAGAGCGGGCACTTCGTGCGCATCGAACCGCACCCGGATTTGCCGCTCGAAAAATTCCTCAACTGGGAGCCGGCGTGGAAAATAGCGCAGCGTGCAGTCGCTATGCAGCTCGACGATGAGTTTCTTTTCCGGCTTAAAGAAAAGATACTGGCCGGGGATTCTCCCGGCGTCGATCGCGCTCAAAGGAACTCTTGATTCGTAGCCGGCCTCGATCATCAATTCCGTGGCGCGGCGAATATCGCGCTGGCGGATGAGCAGATCCAGGTCGCCGTAACTGCGCATGGCGGGATCGCCATAAGCCTGAACGGAAAGCACCGGCCCTTTTACGACCAGCGCGCCGATTTTCTCTCGGAAGAACCTATCCAAGACAGGAATCAGCTCGGCGCTGATGCGCAGCGAAGAAACTGCCAGGGCGCGCTGGCGACCGAGTAGAGCACGCGCTAGTTCGCGCGGGACTGCCAGCTTCGACAAGCGTGCCGCGACGTGCCCCACCACGCCGTGTTCTTCTGCGAGCGCCACGAGGCGCGGCGCATCAGCGGCCCGGACCAGCGCTGCCAGTTTCCGCGCATCAGGGAAGGGTGAAGCGCATTCCACGAGCAGAGCCCACTCTTGCTGGAATGCACTTGTATCGGATAGATGCGGCAGCGGTGCGGACGAAGACATACGGAGCGTAGTGTAACGTGATCGGGGGAGATATTTCGCAAAGGAGATGATTCCCGGATCTCAGCTGGACCTTACTTGCCGGTGGCAGCGGAAAAGGTTTCATCCCCGCGACCGCGGCGGCGAACGTCGATTCCGAGACGCTTGATCTTCTGATTGAGGGTTGAAAGAGGAATCAAAAAACGCTCGGCCGCTTCGGTCTGGTTCCAGCCGGTGCGCTCCAGCATATCAATGATGATCCGGCGCTCGATCTCGTCCATGATCTGGAACAGGTACGGCTGCGGATGGTCCGCAGAGGAACGCGAACCGGGCTCGCCCGGAAGCGGCGGCAAAAATTCCGAGAGCTGCAGGCGCACACCGCGAACGATCTCCTTGCTGCGAATGCTT
>QHZC01000671.1 GCA_003224515.1 Acidobacteriota bacterium | reverse complement strand
GGTGCTGGCAGCCCTTGGGTTTGCCGGTTGTGCCGCTCGTATACATCAGGAAGAGTGGAGCTTCGGCGTCCTGCGAGATGGGCTCGACGATCTGGCCGCGGTACTGTTTCAAGACTTCGTCGACGAAGTAGTCGCGGCCCATGATCATGGGCGCGTCGGAAGTATATTTTCCGGGATAGCGCTTCCACACCAAGACCTTGTCAATCTCCTGGCCCTCCTTCGTCGCGGTCCGAACGGCGACATCAGCGCTGGCTTTGTGATCAACCCACTTGCCATTGCGGCTGTAGCCGTCGGCGTAAATGAGTACGCGGCTCCCGGAATCGGCCGCGCGGAGGCCGCAGGCTTCGCCGCTGAAACCCCCGAAGACGACCGAGTGGACGACCCCGAGCCGCGCGCAGGCCAGCATGGTAATCGGCAACTCCGGAATCATAGGCATGTGGATAGTGACGCGATCGCCGGTTTTCAGTCCGGCAAAATCACGAAGCATCGCCGCAACTTCGTTTACGCGCTTGTAGAGTTCCTGGTAGGTGATAACGGTGGTAGATTCACTTTCCGGCTCGGGGGCGAAGATCAACGCAGCTTTGTTCTTGTATTTAGGGAGGTGGCGGTCGACGCAGTTGTAGCAGGCGTTGAGTTTTCCGCCGACGAACCATTTCCAGAAGGGCGGGTTGCTCGTGTCCAGTGTCTTGCGCCAGGGCTTGTCCCAGTCGAGGAGGGAAGCGTAATGGTCGAAGCATTCCGGAAAATGCTTTTCGCTGAATTTCTTGACGAACGCAGGATCGGCAAGATTCGCCTGGGCGATGAATTCCTTCGGAGGTGGAAAGTACTCTTCTTCCTTCCAGTGAACGGCGATTTGCGCTTCGGTAAGCTTTTGCTTGCCCTTCGGTTCTTTCGCATTTGGCTTCGGTCGAGCTGTGGCCACGGCGGCAACTCCCTTTAGAAGATCGAAATACGTTGTGACGTTTCAACGAGAGACACCTTCCATTAGGGAAGCTCGCTCTCGGATGCGATAGATCTCGCCCGCCAAAAATGATGCTACTACGCGTGTGCCTGAGTCAATCCGCGCACCCTCGCTACTTCATGCCGCCGACTTCGTCCCAGATTTTGGTGCCGTGCGTTTCCTTCAAGAGCAGGCTCCCGATGATAAACGTGAGCGATGCTATGGCCATGGGGTAGTACAGCCCCGCATAGATGTTGTGGGTGGCAGCACACACTGAAAGCCCAATCAGCGGCAGTAACCCGCCGAAGACTCCATTGCCTATGTGATACGGCAAAGAAAGAGAGGTGTACCTGATCTTCGCCGGGAACGCTTCCACCAAATAGGCTGCAATGGGTCCATACACCATGCAAACGTAAATCACCTGAACGAAAACTAGGAGTACGAGCATGGGAACGTTTGGGTTGCGCGCTTCTTTCGCTGCGACGAACGCCCCTGTGGCGTCGACTGTTACCGCGGTCAGGCTTATTGCGCCTGTTACTGCGTTGCGCGTGGACCATAGCGACACCACGTTGTTTCCGGCAGCACGCTCCATCGCCTTGTAAATCGGGATGTAGGTGAGCACAGCGATCAGGCAGCCGGCCATGATGATCTTCTTCCGCCCGATCCGGTCCGATAGCGCACCAAACACAGTGAAAAACGGCATCCCGATCAGGACCGCGACGGCAACGATCTTGTTCGCCAGCGTCGGGTTCACCTTAAGAATAGTTTGCATGTAGAACAGCGCATAGAACTGACCGCAGTACCACACCACGCCTTGCCCCGCTGTAGCACCGAAGAGCGAAATCATCACGCGCTTCAGGTTGTCCCACTTTGCGAAAGCGTCTTTTAGCGGTTGCGCCGAAGTCATCCCGGCGGACTTGATATGCGAGAAAATAGGTGATTCTTTCATCTTCAGACGAATGTAAAGCGAGATCGCCAGCATGAAAATAGAAATAAGGAATGGGATGCGCCAGCCGTATCCTTGGAAGTCCGCCGTGCTCATCGAAGACTGCGTGGCCAAGATCACCAACAGCGATACGAACAAACCCAGGGTCGCGGTGATCTGAATGAAACTCGTGTAGAACCCACGCTTGTGGTCCGGCACGTGTTCCGCCACATATACGGTTGCACCCCCATATTCACCGCCGAGCGCCAGGCCCTGCAAGATACGGATGCCCAACAGTGCCATTGGCGCGAACCATCCCGCGGTCTTGTACGTCGGCAACATTCCGATTAATGCCGTCGCTCCGCCCATGATCGACAGCGTCACAAGGAAAGCGTACTTGCGCCCTACCAAGTCCCCGATCCGTCCAAAGAAGAGGGCGCCAAAGGGCCGCACGACGAATCCTACAGCGAAGGTCGCCAGGTACGCGATATAGGAAAACGTCTGGTTTCCAGGCGGATAGAATATCGGGGACAATACCGCGGCGAGGCTTCCAAAAATATAAAAATCGTACCACTCGATCATGGTGCCGACGGCGGAGGCAAGAATCACTCTCCAGATTCCGTATTCGGCGGTAGCGCCCATCGGGATTCCGTCTGCGCGGCTGGCCATACTTCCTCCTGTTCAACTTCGACCTGGGTATCGAGGCATGGCGCAGACCGTCGCTTAAGAGGCGAGGCTGCGGACACACCTCTACTGCACTGGCTACTCCTTCCTCTTGAATCCCTCTGTAACTCGCCTTTGGGGTGCGAGTCAGGTCTTCAGTGGAGGAAGGGCGCTAGAATTCCCCCGTTCATATACGCCTCTGCCCGCGTTGTCAAGAAATGACTTATGCGACCCCAGGAGAGGGCGGGGTGCTGCAGTCCACAAACCTGGGAGTCGACTGGGAGTCGGCTCTTGCTGGAGCACAAAGCTCAAATCGTGGTAAAACCTCTGTTTGAACCTGCAAAACGCTATATTCCTGTTTTTCGCCGGCGGCCTCGGCGGAGCGATCAACGCGGTGGCTGGCGGAGGGAGTTTCGTTTCCTTTCCCGCTCTTTTGTTTACTGGTGTTGCGCCCGTCCCCGCCAACGCCACCAATACTCTAGCCCTGTGGGTGGGAACCACGGCGAGCGGCGGTGCTTATCCCCAGAAGCTCAACATCTCCCGGCGCGTGATGATTCCGCTGGTGCTGACAAGCATTCTCGGTGGCCTGACCGGAGCATTTCTCTTGATCATGACCCCCGCGCAAACTTTCTTGCACGTGTTGCCGTGGCTCATGCTCGGCGCCACATTGTTCTTTACCTTCGGCAAGCATCTGACCGGCAGGATTTCCGCCGGCATCGCACATGACGCCACGAACGCGGCCGTGACCGGGGCTGCCATCTTCGAGCTGCTCGTCGCCGTTTATGGCGGCTACTTCGGCGGTGGCATCGGCATTATGAATTTGGCCATGCTCGCCGCGCTTGGCATGACCGACATTCACGCCATGAACAAACTCAAAGTAATTCTCGGCGGGGTCATCAATGGCGTTGCCACAATTACTTTCATCGTGACCCGCGCGATCGTCTGGCCGCAGGCCATTGTCATGACTGCGGGCTCGTTGCTGGGAGGCTACTCCAGCGCGTACTTTGCGCAAAAGCTCCCGCAAGCTGGGGTGAAGTCCTTCGTCATTCTGGTGGGAACTGCGATGACCGCTTATTTCTTCATTCGCGGCTATCGCTAGACATTTCATACAAAACTCTGCCGCGCGGTTCGGTCGATTTCTCGTTTCCACGCAGCCAGTTTTGATATAGTCCCCGCTGTCATGTCCACTGCAGGGATCCAACAGAAGGCACAAACCATTAGGGCGACGCCACTCACGCGAAATCAAGTTCGCGGGTTCTGGGCTTCGTGGGGGGGGTGGACGCTCGACGGCATGGACTCGTTCATTTATGCCCTGGTGCTCGTGCCTTCTCTGCGCGAACTGCTCCCGCGTTCCGGCATCGAGGCAACGAAAGGCAACGTCGGCTATTACGGTGG
>QHZC01000144.1 GCA_003224515.1 Acidobacteriota bacterium | reverse complement strand
TTCGGTCCCGCGGAAAATAGGGCAGTGACCGGTGTTGGCGCGCCCTCGTAAACGTCCGGCGTCCACACCTGGAACGGCGCCGCGGCTACCTTGAAGCCCAGTCCAATCAGGATCATGGCCAGCCCAAGCTCGAAAAGCGTGCTATGGAAAAGCTCCTCGGAACCCATCCTGGTTAGCATCGTCGTGCCGCTCGAGCCGTACACCAGCGCAATCCCGTAGAGGAAGAATGCCGTCGCAAACGAGCCCAGCAGAAAATATTTCATCGCCGATTCAGTGGACTTCAGCGCATCGCGGCGGTATCCGGCCAGGATGTAGCTGGAGATCGAACTCATCTCCAGGCCGATGAACGCCGTGAGCAGCTCTTGCGCCGAAGCAAGCACCCCCATGCCCGCGGTGGCAAACAGCAGCAGCGCGTAAAACTCCGCGAAGGGAAGGTGTTCTCGCTCCAGATAAGGCCCCGCCGCCAGCACGACCAGAAACGCCACTGTGCCCACGAGCAGCCGGAAGAAGAAACTGAACGAATCGGACTGCACCAGTCCGCCGAAGCCCGGCCCTGCGTGCATCGCAGCCGTGACCGAAGCCGCTGTTCCCACCAGTGCCCCGATCAGCGCAAGGAACGTGAAAAAGTGGCGGCTGCGCACAAACGGCTGCATCAGCATGACTAGCACGCCGAATCCGCACCACACCAATTCCGGAAGCACGCGATAAATATCTATGGTGCGGGGAAGCATTTAGCGGATTACCAGCTTTTCACTCGAGATGGCCTTCGCCGCGCTTGAGGAATCTTGCTGCGGCGTGGCCCCACCTGACGGGGCAAAGTTCGGCGCGGCAGCTTCATACGGCCGCTGTAGTTCGACTTGGTCAATCGCGTCTTGTGTGGCAGTGGCGGTCCGTTTTGTGATAAACGTCGAGCCAACGCCCATCCACAGCGTGACGACGGCCATGGTCAGGAGAATCCACTTTTCGCGTGCCGAAGCATCGGGGAGCGTGCGGTTTTTCTCCCGCGTGATTTCGCCGAAAAACACCCGCTGATACGACCACAGCAGGTAGCAGGCGGAGAGGATCACGCCGAGCGCGGCCCACGAAGCCCATTGCCAATGCCGCTGGTACGTGCCGAGCAGGACGAGATATTCACCCACAAACCCATTGAGCATCGGCAGGCCCAGCGATGATAGGGCGACAAACAGGAAGAACGCCGCCAGCTTCGGCATCGGCGTGGCCAGGCCGCCGTATTCGCTGATTTCAAAAGTATGGCGCCGGTCGTAGAGCATGCCCACAAGCAGGAAGAGCGCACCTGTGGAGATGCCGTGCGCCAGCATCTGGTAAACCGCGCCCTGCATGGAAATGCTGTGGAACGCGAAAATACCTAGCACCACGAAGCCGAGATGGCTAACCGACGAATACGCGACCAGCTTCTTTAGGTTCGGCTGCACCATGGCTACCAGCGCGCCGTAAATGATGCCCATGATTGCCAGTGCGGCCAGGCAAGCAGAAGCGGATCATTCCGTACGTGCCCATCTTCAACAGCACGCCAGCGAGCATGACCGAGCCTGCCGTCGGCGCTTCCACGTGCGCATCCGGCAGCCAGGTGTGCAGCGGGAAAAGTGGCACCTTGATCGCAAACGCGAGAAAGAATGCCAGGAAGAGGAGCATCTCGGTCGTTGGCGGAAGCTCAAGGCCGCCTTGTGAAGCCGGAGTATGGAGCAGCACTTGAATCGCGGGCTGGTCAAATGTGCCCGTGGCGTTGTAGAGCCAGATGATCCCGACCAGCATCAGGATTGAGCCCGCCATGGTGTAGAGCACAAACTTCACGGCAGCGTACACGCGGCGCTCGTGGCCCCAGATGCCAATCAGCAACGCCATGGGAATCAGCATTACCTCCCAGAAAAGAAAAAAAAGGAAAAGGTCTAGCGAGAGGAACACGCCGACAAGGCCCACTTCCAACATCAGCAGCATCACGAAAAACTCTTTGACGCGGCGCTCGATGCTTTTCCATGACGCCAGAATGGAAATAGGTGTCAGGAACGTCGTCAGGATAACGAGAAACAAACTGATTCCATCAACACCGAGGTGGTAATTGATCGGCGGCTGATTGATCCACTTGAGGTATTCCTCGAGGTGATATCTGCTCGCGCCCATCGGCACGCGGGGAACCATGAAAAGCGAGAAAAGGAATTCCGCCAGGGAAACGAGGAGCGCAAGGTAACGGAGGTACTTGTGGTCCTCGCCGCGCAATATCAAGAGCGCCAGCGCTCCTACGGCAGGGAAGAAGATCAGCACCGAAAGCCAGTGTCCACCCGGCTGCATCAGCGCACCATTCCGAGAACCGGTTTGCCGCCGAATGGCCAGAAGAAGACGACCGCAATCACCAGCAGTGCCCCGACGACCACCCACACCGCATAGCTGCGCGTGTTCCCCGATTGCGTATGCCGAACGCCGTCGCCGATAGCGGTCGCGCCTTCAGCGATGGCGTTCACCGCTCCGTCGATTGTGGCCACCTCCGCCGCTTTCCACAGCAAATTGGTCGAAATCCACAGCAGCGGCTTGACCACCAGCGCAGCGTACGCCTCGTCCACGTAATACTTATTGAGCAAAGTTGTGTAAGCCGGCTTTAAAGACTTGGCAAGTCCGTCCGCCTTTTCAGGTCTCTTGAGATACAGCCAGTAGGCAACAACGGCGCCGGCAAGCGCGATCATGACCGCGACGCCGGCCAGCCATAGCTCAAGCGAGTACGCTTCCGCCGGCGCGGCCGCCACTTCCACGCCGCCGAAAACCGGCTGCAAGAATTTTGCGAAATAATCCGTTCCCCCCGACCGGAAAGCAGGTGCGGCCCACCAGCCGCCCACGATCGAGAGCACCGCCAGTATCACCAGCGACGCCAGCATACGGTTCGGCGATTCATGCACGTGGACATGATGTTCCTCGTAGCGCTGCTTGCCGTGAAACGTCAGGAATATCAGCCGGAACATGTAGAACGCCGTCAGCAGCGCCGTGGCCAGGCCGAACGCGTAAAGGGTGTATCCAAGGTTGTGTCCCCCGTATTCGCTCTGGAAGGCGCTCAGCAGGATGGAGTCCTTGCTGAAGAATCCCGCGAACGGCGGAAATCCCGCAATTGCCAGAGTGGCCGTCAGCATCGTCAGGTAGGTCCACGGGATCTTCTTACCGAGGCCGCCCATGCGGTTCATGTTCTGTTCGCCGCCCATGGCGTGAATCACGCTGCCCGCCGCGAGGAAGAGAAGGGCCTTGAAGAACGCATGCGTCATCAAGTGAAAAATGCCAGCGGAGAACGCGCCAACGCCGCACGCGAGAAACATATAGCCCAACTGGCTGACAGTGGAGTACGCCAGAACTTTCTTGATATCCGTCTGGACCAGACCAATGGTCGCCGCAAAGAACGCCGTCGCGCAGCCGACGATGGCCACGACCAGCATCGCCGCCGGCGCATGCGCAAAGAGAATGTGCGATCGCGCTACAACGTAAACACCTGCAGTCACCATCGTGGCCGCGTGAATTAACGCGCTGACCGGCGTCGGCCCTTCCATCGCGTCCGGCAGCCACACATATAGCGGCAATTGCGCCGATTTTCCGCACGCGCCCATGAACAACAACAGGCAGGCGATCGTGAACGTCCCAAGATGCCCCATCGCATCTGCTGGCCACGGATCGGCCTTGGCGAAAAGCTGAACGAAATCCAGCGTCCCGAACGTGCGGAACAGCAAGAACATCCCCAGCATGAATCCGAAGTCGCCGATGCGATTGACGATGAACGCTTTCTTCCCCGCATCCGAAGCCGATTTTTTCAGGAAGTAGAACCCGATAAGCAGGTAGCTTGCCAGCCCCACGCCTTCCCAACCGACGAAAAGCAACACGTAATTCGCGGCCAGCACCAGAATCAGCATGAAAAACATGAACAGGTTGAGATAGGAAAAGAACCGGTAGTACCCGCCCTCATGCGCCATGTACCCGGTCGCGTAAATGTGAATGAGCCAGCCCACGCCGGTCACAACCAGCACCATCACCACCGTGAGTTGGTCCATCTCCAGATCGAAGCCCGCGCGGAAATTACCAGCCGCGATCCAGGTGAAGAACTCCTTGCGGAAGAGAACTTGGCCTGAGTCGAAAAACTCGCGCACTGCTTCGAGCGCGCAGAGAAACGATAATCCCGTTGCGCCGATCGCTACTCCGTTGACGATTTTATTCGGCCATTTCGCGCCAAAAAGTCCATTCACTGCCGAGCCTAGCAGCGGCAACAGAGGGATGATCCACAGGTATTCGAGCATCGGGTGTGTCGGCATCAGAGTTTGAGCAGGTCCACACGTTCGACGTTGAGCGTTTGCCGGTTGCGCGCAATCAAGATGATAATTCCCAGGCCCACAGCCGCTTCCGCCGCCGCCACCACAATCACGAACAACACAAAAACCTGCCCATCCAATTTGCCCAGCGCCTGGCTGAACGCCACGAACGCCAGATTNNACGTAATAATTCGTCGGCACCATTTCAACTCTTCTCCCTCTGGGCCAGCACCGTGGCTCCCAGGACCGCCACGAGAATCAGGAACGACGTCAGCTCGAACGGATAAACAAAGTCCTTGAAGATCATATTCGAAATCCCAAGCGTCGAAGCCATCTCTCCGGTTTGCGGCGTAGCCTGTACGCTTTCCGTCGACCGCGCAATCGTCGCCGCAACGAACCCCGCCAGCGCCACAACCAGCAACAAACCCGGCGCCCCTGCCATTTTTGAAATGTTGGTGTGCTCTTCCACGCCCGCGTTTAAGAGCATGATCACGAACACGAACAGCACCATAATCGCGCCGCCATAGACAATGATCTGCACGGCCGCTACGAATTCCGCACCCAGCAGTAAGTAAAGGCCCGCCAGCGCAATCATGACCACGATCAGCGACAGTGCGCTATGAATCGGATGCTGTTGCACGATCAAGCTGACCGCACCAAGCACCGCAAGCGCCGCCAGCACGAAGAAAACAGCAAGTGGCGCCGTCATCTCGCACCCCACCACTGCATCTTCGCCAGGATCACAAAGCTGGTGACAATCACGTTCACGATCGACAACGGCAGGAGCAACTTCCACCCGAAGGCCATCAGTTGGTCGTAGCGGAATCGCGGCAGCGTCCCTCGCATCCACACGTACACAAACAGAAAAACAAAAATCTTCCACAACAGCCAGAACGGCCCTTGAATAAATTCATTCACATTCGGGAACAGAACAAAAACAGCGCCCAGCGCCGTAATCGCCGTTCCCATGCCTGGCAATATGATCCGCCCGAAAATCGTCTCGTATCGGAGTCCATCCCAAATCATCCACAATCCGAACGGAATCAGAACGGCCGACGGCAAGTAGTGCGTGAACCTCCACGAAGCAGGGAAGGGAGACAGCCATCCGCCAAAAAACAGTATCGAGCACAGGCACGAAACCGTGATCATGCTGGTGTACTCCGCGATAAAGAACATCGCGAACTTGAAGCTGGAGTATTCCGTATGGAACCCCGCGACCAGCTCCGACTCCGCTTCCGGCAGATCGAACGGCGCGCGATTTGTTTCCGCGATCGCCGCAACGAAAAAACAAAAGAAGCCCAGAATCTGCGGCCAGACGTTCCAGCCAAAAATTCCCCACTCCGGATGGTGCGCCTGCGCCTCGATGATTTTTTTCAAATTGAAGCTACCTGCCATCAGCAGCACGCCGACCACCGACATCGTCAGCGCCAGCTCATAACTGATCATCTGCGCCGAGCTGCGCAGCCCCCCGAGCAGCGGATACTTGCTGTTGGATGACCATCCTGCGAGCGCCACGCCATAAACTCCGAGCGCCGTCACCGCAAAGAGCGCCAGTATCCCGATATTCAGGTCGGGCGGCGCGATCCCCAGGTAGATGTCGTGCCCAAACAAGCGGATCGGGTCTGGCCCAAACGGGATGAGCGCGATCGAAGTCAGCGCCAACGCTAGCGCCAGCAGCGGCGCAAGATAGTAGACCAATTTGTCCACACCAGCGGGAGTCGGGTCCTCTTTGAAAAGAAATTTCACGCCATCCGCCAGCGGCTGCAGCAATCCATGCGGGCCCACGCGGTGCGGCCCCCACCGCGACTGCATGTGCGCCACGGCTTTCCGTTCGAACCACGTCAGATACGCATCCACCGTCAGCACGATGAACAGCAGCAGCGCAATCTTGACGAGCGTGATAATCAGTTCCGCGTTCGTGGACAATAAAGAAGTCACGGTTCGGTCTTGGCCTCCGGCAGGGATTCCATCATCGTGCAGAAGCGCCCGAGCGTCCCGCTCGTGAACAAAGTGTCCTTCGCGGATCGAATCAATCCCACCGGCACGTCGTACGGCACGTGGCCGTTTCCAGTAAACTCCACGCGCGTCGGCTCCGCCCCGCCGGTCAGCAGCCCCGCTGGCGGCATGTTATAGCCACTCACCGCCTTGCGAATTTCTTCAAACACCGCCCCTGGCGTCTTGTGATGAAACGCCTTCCCGCGTCCCAGCTTTTCCAGTTGATGCGACAGGATCCTCAGCAGATCAAAGTCGCTCCGCGGCCCCATCACTTCCGCGCCCTTGTGCAGCATTTGAATTTCGCCCGAAGTGTTTGTAACCGTGCCGTCCTTTTCGTACGCGGAAACTGCGGGAAAGACAATGTCCGCCAGCTTTGTCGTTTCTGTCAGGAACATCTCATGCACGATCAGCAGCTCGAGTTGACCCCGCCCGAATCCCAGCGTGCCGAAGTGTGCCAATGGATTCGCGCCCACCACGTACAGCGCCTTCAGTTTCCCGGCTTGCGCTGCTTCCACCATCTGTGGCGTTGTCAGCCCTGGCTTGGTCGGGATCGGCCCGCAGCCCCACAACTTCTCAAAAGACTCATGCGCGTGCGGATTGCCTACGGTGGCGTATCCTGGCAAGCGATCAGGCAGCACGCCCATATCCGCAGCCCCGCGCGAATTGGCGTAATCGCCCAGCGCCATATAACGCGTCTTGCCCGGAAGTTTGGAACCAAATGCAACGAGCTGCGCAATCGCCGCGCCGGAAACCTCCGCGCCAAAAACAACGGCAACATCGCTCTCCGCCTCGAGCCCGGCCTTCAATAGCACGAGTTGTTCGACGAGCTCCGGCGCGAGTTGTCCTTCCGCATGCGCCAGCCAGCGCAGCGCGGCCGCCTCCTGGCCCGCCGCCACTTTCACAAACTGCGTGGCCTTGCGCCTCAGTTTGATCTCGTTCGCATTGATGACGAACAGCTTCGTGCCGTGATGGCGGATGCCGCTGCGAATCTGCCACCCCACGAGCGGGTTCTGATTCGTCGGATCGTTCCCCACCAGCAAGACCGCCTTTGACTGATACAACTGCTCCATCCTGAGCAGGGAATCGCCGGCGCGCTGGCCTAGCGCCGTGATCAATCCCGTGTAATCCGCCGTGCGGTGGTGATCGATGTTGTTCGTCCCAAACGTCGCGCGCGCCATCCGCTGCAACAAATAATTCTCTTCATTCGAAGTGCGATTCGAACCGATGAAGCCTATCGAATTACTTCCGCTGGCGTCGTAAGCCGCCTTCAGCTTCGTCGCCGCGGCCTGCGCCGCTTCCTCCCATGACACCGGATAGAGCTTGCCTCCCTTCTGAACCATCGGTTGACGGATGCGCTCGGCGTGTTTCGTGAAGTCAAACCCAAATCGCCCCTTCACGCACAGAAAATCTTTGTTGATCCCGCTCAGGTCCCGGTTGTTCGAACGCAGAATCTCGTGGTTCCGCACGCTCAGCGTGGTCTTGCAGCCATTTGAACAGTGCGTGCACACCGTCGAGACGTATGCCATCTCCCAGGGCCGCGTTTTATATCGGTACGTCCCGCTCGTCAGCGCCCCCACCGGGCAGATATCGATGCACATCCCGCACTCTTCGCATTCCAGGTGATCGCCGCGATTCGGTATGATCACGCTGTTGGCCCCGCGCATCCCCACGCCCAGCGCCTTCACGTCCATGCCTTCATCGCACACGCGCACGCAGCGGAAGCACAGGATGCAGCGCGGCGCATCGTAATAAACCAGTTCCGACCACTTTTCTTCCGGGCGGTGAATTTTTTCTTCGACGAAGCGGCTGGAATCCGCGCCGTAGCGGAACACCATGTCCTGCAATTCGCACTCGCCGCCCTTGTCGCACACCGGGCAATCCAGCGGGTGATT
>QHZC01000670.1 GCA_003224515.1 Acidobacteriota bacterium | reverse complement strand
CTTCGCAATTGCCTGGCTGCCTGGCCAGACTTGGCTGGGATCAGCGGTCGACGTAACAAAACCACAAAGATGTCCTGCGCGATTCACCACTGCCACCCACATCCTGGTTCCTCCAAACAGGCCGCCGACATCGCCCCCAATTCCACCGGGATCGGAAGCCGGAATGTTAGGCGCAGCGATTAGCTTGGAGCGCAACGTGGCGGCATCAGGCAGTCCTTGGCAGTTCGCATCCTCATTCTGGGCAAGGGATGTACCCAAGAGCAGAAATAGCGAAATCGCGGAAGTCAAAACCAGTTTGAAGATCATGGGATTCCTCCTTACATGCACCAAGCACGGACTTAGTGCTCTCTTAGCTTCCGGGTATGATGCCCACCGAAAACCCGGAAGTCCAGCGCAGAGACAGCACACCCAGGCTCTCTGCTCAATTCTCATAACGTCGTTCGCTATCGTTCACTTGGACCCGACCCTTCTACTCGCTGGTGTGCAAAGGAATTCACTGTGCCATACATAACCTAGATGGAAATTTATGTCCTTCGAATCGAGGAGAACATCCATGATTATTGCTGATCGCCTTAGAGAATTACGTGAAGCGAAACATTTCTCACAAGGGGATATCGTGAGAAGCGGACTGGGTTGCTTCGTTGCTACGTTTCGAGAGTAAAATGATACGGGAGCGTGCCTATTATAAGGCTCCGCAAATCTGTTCTGGAGCTCCCGATATGCGATACGCAAGACTCGTGGCCACTGCTCTCCTTGGAATGCCTCTCTGCGCATTTCCGGCAAGCTATTTCACCGGTCCGTTAGTGCGAGCAGCGCAAGCGAAGACCGAGAAAGACCCGACACGACATCGGCCCTGCAAGAACGAGTTCAAATGGGCGAAAAGGCTTTCACGTACGCGCGCCTCTGGTTTGCGTAGGGAGTAAGAGGGGTAAGATGCCTAATTTGAGAAAAGGTGTAACGAGTCACGACCTTTTCCCCCAAAGTTCTCTCCCATCGCAGCAAATCGGGTTTCTGAATAAAAAAGGCCGAACATTTTCTGCTAGGCCTTCGCTATTTTGAAATCGTGCCTTCGATCAGAAGTGGCAGGACGCCACGCCGCGCTTCTGCAAGTACTTCTGGTGATACTCTTCGGCGCGATAGAAGGTACCTGCCGGTGTGATCTCCGTCGCTATGGGCCGCTTGAATTTGCCACTGGCATCGAGCGCTGCGCGCGACTTCTTGGCCACTGCCTCCTGCTCCGGCGAATGAAAGAAAATCGCCGTGCGGTACTGTGTGCCGAAATCCGGACCTTGTCGGTTCACTTGCGTCGGGTCATGAGCCTGCCAGAAAACACCGAGCAACTGTTCGTAACTCACTTTTGCGGGATCGAAGGTCACCTGCACCACTTCCGCATGCCCTGTTTCATCCGTGCAAACGTCTTTATAGGTCGGATTCGGCATGTCGCCGCCACTGTAGCCTACGGCTGTATCAATCACTCCCGGGACGCGCTGAAACGCCGCCTCTACGCCCCAAAAGCACCCCGCTCCAAACGTCGCTATCTCTGCCATGGATGTCACCCCTTGAATCAAACTCTTGCTCTTGGCACATTCTATGTACGGCACTTAGATGCTCGAACCACGACCTGCGGTTCCACGGCGTCTCTAAGGCGTTTTTCGCCGCGCCGGCGCCGCCCCCGCACTGGTCTTTAACTTCTCCTGAGCCAGCGCTTTATAGGGACTGTTCACCGAAGCCGCTTGTGTAAATGCCTCCTTGGCCTCGGCGTTTTTTTTAAGATTCAGTAGCGCAAATCCCAAACGATATTGATTTCGCGCGTAGCTCCCGTCATCTGGCTTCAGCAGCGGAGCCGCCGCTCTCAGATTCTCCACAGCTTGGGCGTTGTCCTTCTTTTCAATGTTCACCTGTGCCAGCGAACTCAGCGCCAGGCCCTTCTGTAGGCTTTTCTGCTGTGCCCACTGCTCGTCCGTCACGCCTTCCGGTTTCTCCGTGGTTTGCAGAATCGCGACCGCTTTCTTCGCATATGCCTCAGCTCTGTCGAGCTGCTCGCCTTTCTCACTGTAATAATCGGAGAGCAGCAGCAACATCCCCAGATTGCTTGGATCCTTCGCCAGAAGTCCGTTCGCAACTTCCAGCATCTTTGGCGCGTTCTGCGCCTGCCGGTATGCCGTGGCTGCCACGCCGAGCGCCTGACTCGCGTAGGGCGAATCCGGGAAAATCTGCGCGAACCGCGTCAGGAGCCCCGCACGCTTGGCCACATCCTTTGCCTGATAAGCTCCGCTGAAAACCGCTTGTTGAATGTAAGCGATGCCATCCTTGTTACTCTCCAGCGTTTGTGACTTTTGCCGTTCCCATTCGGTAGCAACCGTCCCATCCAGAGCAGGCGAGCCCTTATATCGCTTCAAAATCCCTTGCGCCTTGTCCCCATACGAAATCAGCCGGTCCACGTCGCCTTTTTCCGAAGCCGCGCGGATCATGTTCAACGCATTCTGAAAGCTATTGGGGTCCAGCGCGAATAATTTATCACCATATTCAAACGCCTTATCATAACTTTTCTGCGCGATGTAGTAATCCACAAAGAGACCATCCGCCACCAGCGGGTAATCGCCCTCGCTGCCTGGCCCTGCCGCGAACTTTTCGATCAGCGCAAGCTTTTGGGCCGCGTCCGGCGCCGCGTTGATCTCCGTCAATGCGTGGTCCACCTCCGACCCCGCCTGAATCGGAACGAACTTGCCGATCTGCTGTCCGAATAGAGGACCTACCGAACAGCCCAACAAAAATAGCGCACCACTCAACCACCTGGTTTGTCTCATAGGCACCTCCGCACACTGGCAATTGACTGCATCTTAGTGCCGCGCTCTCCGCCAGGCAAACAAAATCCTTTGCGATGCGCTCCCCTTGTTTGAACCGTGCGGAACTTATCTCGCGAACCACGTTGTTGACGCATACCGGCTTCGCGAGACGATTAAGGCTTTGCATAGGGTGCCGGAATGGATCTAGGGCTCACAGGCCGCGTAGCCGTCGTCGCAGCCGCCAGCAAGGGACTTGGCCGCGCCGTCGCGGAGGAACTTGTCCGCGAAGGAGCGCACATCGCTCTATGCGCACGCACGTCGAGCACCCTCGCAGAGACTGCTGCGGACATCCAGAAAATCACCGGCCGCCGAGTGTTCCCTCAAGCCCTGGATGTTACTGATTCTAAGGCCGTTGCTGCCTTCATTACTGCTGTCGAAGCCCCCTTCGGCAAGTTAGATATCTGCGTTACCAATTCCGGCGGTCCGCCGTCTAATTCTTTTAAGAGCACCCAGCCGGAAGACTGGCGCTCCGCCGTCGACCAGCTTCTCATGAGGACTGTCTTTTTCACCAGAGAAACACTGCCGCGCATGCAGAAAAACAAATGGGGACGCCTGATTACCATTACCTCGTCCGCGGTCAAGCAGCCGTGGACGGCCTATTGCTTTCGAATTCGGTTAGCGCCGCTGTCACCGGCTTGGCGCGCACTCTCGCCAATGAATACGCGGCCGATGGCGTCACCGTGAACAACGTTTGCTCGGGGTACACTCGGACCGGTCGCCTTGATGGTCTTGCCGCAACCATTTCTGCGCGCACGGGCTCCAAGCCCGCGGAAGTCTTCGCCGGTTGGGGACGCGAAATCCCCGCTGGTCGCCTTGGCACACCGCAGGAATTTGCCGCGGTCGTCGCATTCCTTGCTTCTGAACGCGCTAGCTATGTGAACGGCACCTCCATCGCCGTCGACGGTGGTCTTGTGAGGAGCCTGCTCTAGCCCTCAATGGCCGCAACCCGTCACTTTGAACTCAATTTGCTGCCCGAGCGCTTCGCCGTTACCCGGCTCGCCGCCAATTCGCCCATGCCTACCGCGGCGACGCAAGGTCCATTCTTTTGCGTCACGCGTACCGGCGATGAAATTTCCGTTGTCACCGAACTCTCTCTCGTTCCGCTCGGCATTCAGTCCGAGCGCGGCTGGCGCGTCCTGAAAGTTCAAGGGCCGTTCGTTTTGTCGGAAATCGGCGTCCTGGCTTCGCTCGCCACGTCACTCGCTGAAGCGGAAATCAGCTTGCTTGCCGTTTCAACTTTCTACACGAATTATCTGCTCGTGGCTTCCGAAACTCTGACAGCCGCCTTCGCCGCGCTGGAGCAGGCAGGACACACCATTTACAGGAGCAAAGCTGGCTGAATGATCAGGGAACCCCTTCGCAATGCCAATCTCCTTCGCAGCCGTCCGGCGTTTCTTACGCTCGCGGCGCTGCTGGCGATTTTCATCGCCGCACCGCGACTCCGCGCCGATGAGCCTTACGCGCGCAGTCGCGACTATGATTTGCAGCATTCAAAGATTGCCTTGCGCTTCGACATCGACCAGAAGAAGGTTCTCGGCGAGGTCACGCACACGCTCTCCATTCTTCGCGATGGCTCCACGAAAATCGCTTTCGACTCTGTCGGCCTCACCATCCAAAGCGTGACACTCAACAAAGCCGCCGCAAAATTCGAAACCTCCACCGACAAGCTAATTATTCCCCTGCCGGCGGCCGCCAAAGCCGGTGACAAATTCGAAATCGCTATCCGTTACGAAGGCAAACCCGCCAAGGGTATGTACTTCATCTTGCCGGACAAGGATTACCCGGACTGCCCAAAGCAAATTTGGACCCAAGGCGAATCCGAAGACACGCGCTACTACCTTCCGACCTACGACTACCCCAACGATCGCCTCACGACCGAAACGATCCTTACCGTGCCCGCTTCCTGGATCACCGTTTCGAACGGCAAGCTCATGAACGTCAGCGACGCCGGTAAGGGTTTGAAGACCTGGTATTGGAAAGAGTCCCTCCCCAATTCCACCTACTTGATCACCGTGGTCGCCGGTGAATTCGACGAAGTAAAGGATACCT
>QHZC01000669.1 GCA_003224515.1 Acidobacteriota bacterium | reverse complement strand
CCAGCGTGGCAGACCCTACGCAAGCTTCCAGCGCTACGGTATCGCTCGTTCCCCCGTTCAGCCCGATCCTCGTACATTCCGGCGGTGCGGCTTATACGGACACGGTCTTGACCAACTTTGATATTGTTGCCGCGGCCGGAGCTGCGCTCACCGCTATCGACAAGACTTTCCCGGTCACGGTAATCAATAATCGTATAACCATTCAATTTACTTCTGGCTCCGTCGACCTGCCGAAGGTCAGCGTCATCCAGATTCATTAGCGACTTTTGTGCCTCGAAGGTTCCGATCCCCGAAACGGTGCAATTTTCCTGGCGGGATGATGAAGGCCACGGGTAATAGTTTGCTTACGCCAGGCGGCCTCGGGACATGAGAATTTAGGGCAACGACTCTACCCTAAGTTTCTCAAAGCGGCCCTTAATGGAGCGGTTGTAAACCTAAGCCTCCTTTCGGAAAAACATTTGCTGTGCGATATGTGCTATTTTATAGCTAACTATTTTATTTACAATAACATACGATGGCATGTTTTTTGGTAGCACGATTGCTCTTAGCAGTAGCAGCGTCGCCGCAGCGATGGCCCAGTATAACTACGGAGAATCAAGATGACGTTTTTAAGGGCTGTGTGGGTTCTAGCTGCGCTCATGATCGTAACGCCGCTGGCGCAGGCGGACACCACGACGAAAATGAAGTTCACCGGTGTGAATGGCGCGAATAACGGAGTGTATTACGTCAGCCCGTACACCGGGATAATGAACTACGGAACGTCCAGCGCTCAAACGGTGGTCTTGTTCTGCGACGATATCAATAATGAAGTTTCTATGAACCAGCTTTGGAATGCGAACGTGACCAGTCTGGCGTCGGGCAATTTCTCGAACACGCGTTACGGGAATGGCTCCGTCAACCTCCATCTTGGTGCCGTGAACCCGCAAACTCTGTACGAAGAAGCCGCTTGGCTCGTAACTCAATTCACTTCTCATTCTGGGGACTACGTCAGCCTGCAATATGCTCTCTGGGACCTCATGACACCTGGGGCGGAGCCCACGAATTTCGCCAATGCTGATGGTACTACCGTGGCGCAGTGGCTGGCTCTGGCCGCAGCTAATTACGTCCAAATCAATCCAGCGAACTTTATGATTATCACCAACACAGGGACACTCACCTATACCGGTCAAGTCCAAGAATTCATCGTGCAGACCCCTGAGCCGGCCACGGCCGTGCTTTTGCTAATCGGAGTTGTCTCGATGTTTCTTCTCATCCGGCGGAGCCAGCAGCAGTCAGCTTGATTCTGCCAAACCTCGGATTTTGATTCTGCCTCCGTGCCTCGGTGCGGAGGCAGTTTCTCTCTAACGCTGCTAATTCCTGCGCGAGGGATTCCACACTAGTGTGATCTGGCGGATGCCCCGAATAGAATCGCTTTCACGAGCTTCGGACCGGCAGTCTATAGATTGACCCGCCTAGTCACTATCAGAAAGTCGGATAGCGGAGCGACCTTCCAGGTTCGACGTTCCATGGGCAGAGATAGTTGGGGTGGTGCCTGGGTAGGAAAAGGCGCCCGCCCGCTGGACGTCTACACGGAGCCCTCGCTGTCGTTGGGGGTAAAGTGATCATGCTGAGCTGTTGCACAGTGGATTCACACCCAGCAGGAGTAGGGCGCGTAATCACAGTGCGAAGTCCGGCTCAGATAGATCACCCCATTGAGTAACAGCAGACTTGCGGGTTCTTTGTACGGAGGCGTGGTGTAGCTGGGGGAGGGCACCGGTGGTGATGTCCGCTCCGTTCTTCGGCTACCGGCAGCTGAGCGGCGCCATGCCCAGCCAGGCGCTCAGCACGCACGAAGCGAGTCCGGCTCTTGCCCCGCCAGGTAGAGCTGAGCTGGTAATAGTGGCCGTGCTTCTGGGGTTCTTTAGGGTCTTTGCAGCGGCAGCTCGGCTTGCCGCACACGTTGTATTGCGCGCTCAGGCTGCCGGGATGCTTGGGCCCCAACTGAGCGAGTTGCCGTTTGAGTTGCTCGATCTTGCGCGCGATTTGGGAAGTGTTCATATCCGATATCGGATTCTGTCAAGCCTTTTCTTTCCAGATTTCCGAGATTCTCTTGATTCTTTCTTGGTTTCCCTCCACCGGATCTCTTCCTCCATCCGTGTGATCCCCATCCGAGATACAATCTCGCCATGCCCATGACGCCGTTTGTGGAAAGGTTCAAGGAACTGGGAGCTCGGGAGACCAGGTCGCTGACGGTCACCGGAAGAAACGATCTGCCCGACGGAGACTATGGGTTTTTCGAATTGTATTGCAATGAGCCGGTCTGTGACTGTCGGCGGGTGGTCATCGCCGTTCTCCGGCCGAGCACGGGAT
>QHZC01000668.1:645-3058 GCA_003224515.1 Acidobacteriota bacterium | reverse complement strand
AGCGACGCACCAATTCCTCGAAAGCTGCACGGCTGCCCGTTTGCGCTTCCGCAACCAGGATCCGCTCGTCAAGGTGGGGCAAAGAGATCACCGAGGCCAGGGCGGCGTCTGGGTTACCGGAACGACCGTTGTCATCCGCCAAAGCTAGAGTCCATCCGGGGAGCGGCATATTTCGCTTTCTCTTCGCGCGCGTTGGTGTTGCCGCTTGTGAAACAACACCTTAGATCAGATTCCAGCTTTTGGCCAGAAACCGCGCACTAAGCGACCACCCAATTTGGACGCACTGCTAGGCCCTTGGGTGAGCACCACTTCCCACTATAACAACGGGGAAGCTGTGGAATTTGTTTCAGGAATATCCATGAGATGGGGCTGGCAAGACAGGTTTCGGTCTGCGGGGGATTGCCTAGAGACCAGAACCGGCAGACCGAATGGCCACCGCTCGATCGTCCTTGAGCCAGGCAACAAGCGGCCAGGCGAAGAGCAGAGCCAGCGCCACGAGAACAGCATAGCCGTTCGCGCGATAGAACCAATCCGGCTGAGAGAGCAGTTCGGCAGCGCCGCCGAGCAAGGAAGTCCCGGCGACTATGAGGAAGCCGCCGAGAATGTTAAAGCGCATGATGTAGCGAACGCCCAGGGCTAGAACGCCTAGCAGGATGAACTGCGTCAGGAATCGTTCGACGAGGTCGGCGGAGCCGCCCCAGCCCCCACCGACAAAAGAGAGGGAACCGGTGAGGAGCAGCAAAATGCGCAGGCTGGGCTGGCGCACTTGCGCGGCAACAAAGGATGCCGCTGCTAGGACTAAGCCGGTCATCAGCAGGCTGTGGAGGAGTGTCCACCCTAGGATGGTGGCTGCCGGCAAGATCGCGTCATAATCCTGGCCAAAAGAAGCAGCAATCGAACGATGGGTGGTCGGCCAGTGCGCCGAAGCAGCAGTCATCATGCGCTCCACCCCCAACAACCCGGCCGCTCCCCCCAAGCCGACAGAGAACGCGTCGCGATAATATGCCCCGGGCGTCGCGGCCCAATCGGGCAGCCGGCCCTCACCAAAAGCGCGACGGGCGTAATACCACGCCACGCCAAAGAGCAGCGCGATTCCGCCAACAGGAACGAGGGCAAGGAGCAATTCGACGACGGCGGATGTGCCAAGCCAAATTTTCAATGAGATGGCGGTTTTGTAGGCGCTCATGATGTCAGGGAAGGCGTTACCGAGCGATATCTCCAAAACATAGGCCACCAGGCCCAACAAGCTCCACTGCGCGATACGTCTCCATGGGATGGAGCGTGCGGCTTCCGAGCGCAGATTCCTTAGAAAGAGAATAAGCCCGGTCAGGCCCAGGCTTCCGAAAAAAAGCATGCGAACTCCATAGCTGAAAATGGTTCGAAAGAGTGAGCCTTCCTCCTGCTTCCGTCGCCAGTCGTCGGGTATCTTGATGTAGGTGCGATAATTTGTCACTTCGTCGCCTAAGACTTGTACATCGACGCGTGCATGCGCGTGATCTTCCGTGCTGGCGGAAGAAGATGGAGCGGCGTCGAGTGGCTCGTTCTGCTGCCAGGTTAGGCTGTGATCGATGCGATGCGGCTGTTTTTCCGAGTTTGATTCGACCAGGGTCCAGTTTTTCAGGTCGAGTTTCTTTTCATCGCGGAGGAATTTCTCAGCGCGCGCGACTGCTTCTTCTTTTGCGAGCGACGCTCCAGGTGATTCTTCTGCAAGGGTATGCCGGACAGAGTGGAGCGACCCGTCGGGCCTTAGGACCACGGCGAACTCTTCCGGCTGACTGTCGCGGAAGTAGCGCACGCGCCAGAGCGCAGCCGGAACGCGCTCAGAATAGATGGCGTTGACTCCCCGAATGCCGATGCGCTGCCGCAAAAATTCATTCACAACCGGATCGGCGATGTCGAGGAATACGGTGGCATGGTAGTACGAACTCGGGTCGAGTCCACGCTGCCCTATGATCTGGTCCGCATACCTGCGAACTGTGCGCGCGTTAACCGAGAGCTTCAGGTATGCGCCGATGGATTGCGGTTTCAGGCGCCACGCCAGCACACCGCCGGCAAGCAGACAGACCGCAAGGAAGGCGATCATTCCCGGGGCAAGCGCGCTGTAGCCGCTCAATTTGACTTCCGCAGTTGCGGCTGCTGGTTCATTACGGAGATCGCTTTCCGGCGCGTGCGCCGCGCGATTGAGAAGCTCTTCATCGGTGTCGAAGCCGCCGCGGGCCAAGTAGGAGATGCACGCAAAGACCAAAGGCGCGAGGGCGGCCGCGGCCACCACCAGGCCGGAGATTTTAAAGTAAAGACTATGCGAACGGATCAAAAACAGCCCGACCAACGATGCATCCACGGTGTAATGCCAGATGAGCGTCGCGACGATGCCCCAGCGCAACATCACCATGCCGGCAATAATTCCGATGAT
>QHZC01000668.1:0-602 GCA_003224515.1 Acidobacteriota bacterium | reverse complement strand
AGAAAGCTCCAAAGCAAAGCCGGCACGATGACCGCCACCCAGCGAGAACGCGTGAATCGCATGAAATATGGAATGGCGAACAACCGGAAGGTGAACTCCTCATTCATGGAGCGAGCAGCCCGATAGCAATCCCGGAAATCCAAGGGAACGCCGTATTCACGCTGTCCGAATAGTTCAACTCCTGCGGCGCCCACGCCCCCAGGCCGGTTGCGACGACGTAGAACGCCACAACAAAACCAATGTGCGCGGCCGCGAGGCACAAACCCACGACGGAGGAAGAGAAAAACTCCTTCGAACGCAGCCCGCGCAGGGTGAAGATTTTCCTTAAGCGCAGCCGGTTTGGTTGGGAGTTGCGGTAGAGCGGTTCCGCCGCCGGGAGGACCAGTGTGATGGTGAGAGCGGAGGCCACGGCAATCAGCAAAGCGCGCCCGATTTGTAGAAGTATAAAGTTGGAGTAGGTCTCCTTTGTATCGTAGGCCGCTCCCCAGAGCGGCCAGTCGTTCAGGGACTGCAGGAATAACATCACCGTCGCTAGAACGCCCAGCTTGATGGCCGCGCCCCAGGACGTTTCCCCGCTCTTCGTCAATTGAATTCCAAGCCAA
>QHZC01000666.1 GCA_003224515.1 Acidobacteriota bacterium | reverse complement strand
GCCCTTGGCGCAGCGGCGCAGAAGACCGTGCAGGATGAGGGTTATGAAGCCGATCCTGCGCTGGTCAGCGTGCGCCGGTAGCGTGGGATTAAGAAGGCAGAAATCGGAAGTCGCACGTCAAGAGTCAGAAGGCGCTTTTCGAAGAAGCCGCAAAAAGAGGGCAGCTTTTTGCTCGCATAGGATAGGCCAACCTGGTTCCGTTCATTTTCATCTTGATGGAAAATCAAAATCCCGACCAGCAAAGCTCGCGTATCGCGCAGCCGCGCTCCTAAGTTAATCCGAAATGTCAAAACGTCCACTGCGGAATATCAGGCTGGGCCTATCCACCCTTGGCTCTGTTCTTGAGGAGCTTGGCGAGCTTTTCAATTTCTTCGGTTTTCTTGACCATGCGCACGGAGAGCACGTCCGTGGTTGCGGTTTTCTGGACTTCCTCGCGCAGTTCGCCGCTAAGCCGGTAAAGCCGCTCGACCCCTTCGCGGAATTCCTTCTCGTTTTGCTGCAGCAGAGCTCGTTTTGCGGCGGCGCTGGCTTGCGGGTCCGAGTGAATCTCTGCCGGGTTCGGCATGTCCGCGGGCCGTGGCGGCGGAGGAGTTGGCGGATACTGGGCGACGGGCCATCCACCTTCCGCCACAAGAAAGCCGGCCGCCGCGGCCATGGCCATGACAAACACGCGCCTTGTTTCACGCATACCGGCCTCCTGAGGGGGAGAGCTGATCGCAGGAGTATGTCTTCTCGAATCGGGATGCGTCAAGACTCTGCTAGCTTGAACCGATTAATGAACGACAAACATGAGGAACAACGTCATGACCACGAGCCCGGCGAGACAACGCGGCGGCAATGCGCCAGAGCAAGTTCGTGGGTGCAGCGGAGATTGGGCCGGGCGGCCTCTTGGGAGGAAACGGCGGATCCAAAATGCCGGTTCCAGTTCGCAGGGCTGCCGCCGTGCGGGGAGGAGGCCTGCGGCTCAACTACATATTCGTTTTCGGCGAAGTCGTAGGGCACGGTAGAAAATGCTACTCCTTGCATAAGGTCTGTCTAGAAGAGGCGGAAGACAGCCTCGACGACCACCCAGGCCGGAACGGCGCGCCGTGCGGCATCCTGTGCCGGCACAAATTTCCAGCTGCGAATGGCCTGCTCGGCGCGTTCATCAAGCCCCAAGCCGATTCCCTGAACGATACGGACTTGCGAGGCGCGCCCGTCGACGCCAACCAAAACTTGCAGCGTCACCTTTCCCTGTAGCTTGGCCTCACGCGCCTCGTCGGTGTATTGGGGGTCGGGACAATAGGCGCAGCTAGGAAGTGTAACGCCAGCACGGTACCTCGATTGAGACTCACTCCGCCCGCCCGGCCCGTCGAGCGGCCCATCGCCCATGGTGTGCCCGGAACCGCTGCCGATGGTGTCGGAATTGCCCGGTCCTGGCGAGTTCGTCTCCTCCTTCGTCCACGGCAGGCCAATTTTGTTGACTGGAATCAGAACTGGCGCCGCGGCCGGATCGAATATTGTCGGCGGCACTGGCATGCGTACATCCTGTTTGGGAGGGAGCGAGGGCCGGACCAACTGAATCGAACGAAGCGGCACCAGATTTCCAGCAGTCGTGGAAATCTCGACACGGCTACCTCCGCTGCCAGCTCCTGGATCAGGCGCAGGGGCGGTGCTCGAGGAGAAGTGAGACGGAAACCTGAGTCTTTCTAGGACTCTTGCCGCGCCAATGTCCGGAGTTTTCGCAGTCTTAAAAGGATGCATGGCCATCAGCGCCATTGCCGCGATCACAGCCGCATGCGTCAGAAAAGAAATACCCTGCGCGCGGCTCGACTGCCGCGCCCTGTCGAAAGGCAACGGCGCACCATTCGCGGAACTCATCTTCCATTTCTCTGGAGTCAAGGCATCCCGAAAGTTTCGGCGGATGCGGTTAATCAAGTTGTCTGCTGAGCTCGCGGAGGAAAACAAGGAACGCGGGAAGGATTCGCGCATGGACAGGCCTCCCGAGCCGCCTCAGATTTGGCCAGACTCCTCGACGAGACGGGCGGCGAACGGGTGATGAGAATCGGAGCGCAGCGGATTGGTTGCCCGCAAAGGGTGCGGCTGGGGAGCAGGAGAAGAAGGAAGGCGCAACCGGAAGAGCACAGAGGACACAGAGAGCCCCAGGCCCAGCAAAACTTTTCAACGCTATTTGTGGGACCGGGTGCTAGTAGAGGTGGAAAGTGACTTCGATCTGCACGCGGCAATTTACCGGCTTGCCGCTGGGGCCGTAGGCAGGGCGCATCTTCCAATTCTTTACTTGCGAGAGGGCTTTTTCTTCCAACCCAAGGCCGGGGCCTTTGATGACCATCGGACTGATCACACGCCCATCGGCCGTAACCGTCACATCGAGCAACACCGTTCCTTGATATTTGGCCTTGCGCGCTTCGTCGGAGTACTCCGGCTGCGGGCAGTAGATGCACTGCGGCGAACCGACACCGTTCAGGCCGGCGCGGAAAAGTCCGCCGCCCGTGCCGCCGCCTTCGCCGGGGCCAAGGCCTCCGCCGGAACCGCTTCCGATACCCGTGCCATTGCCATTTCCGAGAGAATCGGTGACGCTCTTGGACAGCGGATCACCGAAATTCGCCATATTGGGGCTGACGATTTTCAGGTCAGGCGGACCTAGCAGGGACGGGTCCATCGCCAGTTTGGGATTCAGATTCTGAATCTTCGCCTGAGGCGGGGTGAACTGCGTCCACTGGAACTTGGGGAGCTTTCCCTTCGACACGGGAGTCAGGGTATGGTTATTTCCCCCGCCGCCGCCTCCGGCTTTGTTCGCACCCGAGGGCAGCTTCGCCATATAAGGCGAAATGTCGAGCGGCACAACGCCGACCAGCTTGTTCTTTGCTTCCGTGGAGGCGGGCAGGACATTCGTGAAAATCGGAATGACCAGCAGAGCGATCACCGCCACGTGCAGGCCAACCGCGATCACTTGGCTCCAGCCGAAGTTTTCATCCTTGGACCAGATGTCCTTGACTTTCACCGGCTTCACGGCGAAGGGCAAGGGCGCCTGCTTCGGCGGGGAGAAAAATTCCTTGATGCGGGTACCGAAGCCGCCAAAATTCGATCCCCAGGCTACTGCCAGTTTGCTGTTTACCGGTCCTTTGGCGGCCGGGCTGGAGCTGAAAAAATCCCTCAGGTTATCGCCGACGCCGGTACCGAAAGATGTCTGAGTGAAGGGCGCATCCTTGCGCTCGCGCACCCTGACGGGGCGCTCCGTGAGGAACTGCTTCAGGTTGGACCAAAAATTATCGGGGATGAGAATGTCGGGTGCATCGAATTTGGGTACCGCCGAAGCAGGTACCGGAACTGCAGGCGGACGGCCTGCTGCAGACACTTTGGGTTTTGTGATTTCAGGCGACAGAAGATTGATAATTTTGCCCGGCACCGTTTACCTCTTCAATTAGACGCAAATTCCCCTCGTTCGGTGCGTCCCACCGATAAGATTCGCGCTGGCTGGGAAAGGTTGCGCGCCCCAACCGGCTGACACCAACTGTCATTCATTGTAACATACGTGGTTACACTGCTTTGCGATGTTTCCCGCCGTATACCTGTACACAAGGACGGCATAGAAAGGATTTACAAACGCTCTAATCATGGCCGAACCACTCGAACTGAAGAAGACGCTGAACTTGCCGAAAACGGATTTTCCGATGAAGGCCGGCCTGCCCCAGAACGAGCCAAAGCAGCTCGAAGCCTGGCATGGAGGGAACATCTACGAGCGCATTCTGGAGGCACGCAAAGGCAAGCCGCTCTTTGTGCTGCACGACGGACCGCCGTACCCCACCGGTGAAATTCATCTGGGCACGGGACTGAACAAAATCCTCAAGGATCTGGTCGTCAAGACCAAGAGCATGGCGGGGCACTACGCGCCTTACGTGCCGGGGTGGGATTGCCATGGCCTGCCGATTGAAACTCAGGTGGAAAAAGAGCTGGGTGGAAAAGGGAAGGTTCCGCCCGCGGAGTTTCGCAAGTTGTGCCGGCAATTCGCGCTGCGCTACGTCGAGCAGCACAAAAAAGATTTCAAGCGCCTCGGCATTTTCGGCCGCTGGAACGATCCTTACCTGACCATGAGCCATGAATACGAGGCCACCATTGCAGCTGCGTTTCTCGACTTCATGGAGAAAGGTTACGTCTACCGCGGGCGCAAACCGGTTTACTGGTGCATTTACGACAGCACCGCGCTCGCCGAAGCGGAAGTCGAGTACGAAGACCACACCAGTCCATCGATTTGGGTCAAGTTCGGAGTAGTCAGCGGCGGCCAAGGCGACGCCGCGAGAATTGCCAGCGACGTCAGCGCGGTCATCTGGACGACCACGCCGTGGACGATTCCTCACAATCGCGCGCTCGCTTTTCATCCGGATTTCGAATACGCCGTCGTGGAAACCGAAAAGGGCGCGCTGCTGCTGGCCTCCGAGCGCGTCGCCGCTTTGCAAGCCGACTGCAGCATCAAGGAAGCTCGCGTGCGCGCCAGGTTTAAAGGACGCGATTTCGAAGGGATGAAATTTCAGCACCCCTTCGTGCCGATTCAGGTGCCGGGCATTCTTGCCGATTACGTCACCCTCGATCAGGGCAGCGGAATCGTTCACACCGCTCCCGGGCATGGCGCCGACGACTTTTATTCCGGGCAGAAATATGGATTGGAGATCTACGCGCCGATTGACGACAAGGGCGTGTATCTTGAGGGATTGCCGGAATACCAAGGCAAGGATGTCTTCACCGCGAATCCGATCATCGTGAAATTGCTGGGCGATCGAGGCGCGCTCCTTGGTCATCACCAGTACAAGCACAGCTACCCGCACTGCTGGCGCTGCCATAATCCGTTGATCTTCCGTGCTACGGAGCAATGGTTCATCAAGATGGACCAGGCCGCGCACGGAAGAAAAAAAACGCTGCGACAGGAAGCGCTCGAAGAGGTTCACCAGGTAAAGTGGTTCCCCGCGTGGGGCGAAGACCGCATGTACGAGATGATCGAAAAGCGGCCGGACTGGTGCGTGTCGCGCCAGCGGTTCTGGGGTGTGCCGATCATTGTTTTCTATTGCGAGGGATGCGGAACGCGGCTGGAAGATTTCAAAGCGTTGCGCCACGTCGTGAAATGGTTTGAAAAGGAAGGCGCGGACGCCTGGTACCAACACACAGCCGAGGAATTGCTGCCC
>QHZC01000667.1 GCA_003224515.1 Acidobacteriota bacterium | reverse complement strand
CCCGCAAGGTCTTCAATCATAATTTATCAGTGGTTTCACAAGTCGGGACTGTCAACCAGTATCGAGGCTTCTTCACTTCACCATCGATTTCTTCCGCGGCTGTAATTTCAATGCCGTGCGTGATGCGATCCTTTTTCGCCAACCCACGCGTATCGATGATGCGTTTTGGCAACTCCCCTTTGTAATACCTGAGCGCTAAACCCAGATCAATCCTTGAATTCGTCGTCGGCTTAATTTGATCGAACCCATGTTCGCGATACAGCGGCACAATCGTCTTGCACGGACACGCCCTCACGTCATCGCCAAGCGATTTGCCAAGCTTTAGCACTTCTTCGTGAATCGGTCGCAGCTTCTCTTTCGGCCCCGCGTACTGCTCCTCCACGTACCGCCCTTCAAGTACCCTTCCGGTGGGTCTTCCTCCCCGCCCCTTCCATCCGCGCGTTCCGCAATCCACCACGCGCTGTGTTGGTTCCCAGTTTGCCCTTGCTCTTCAGCCACTCGCGCCGCGACTTCTCATCTTTGGCCCTTCCTTCTTCACCAGAGCAATCCATTCCTCCAGAGAGCGCCGCGTTTTCTCCTTCAGCTCGCTAACCCACTTCTCGACCATCGCCACGCCTGGGTGTAGGTCATACATCGAAGAGATTCTTGTTGTTTTGCCCTCGCCATGGCAACCTCCGCCTGCCGATGCTCACATCTTTCTGTCGCTGTTTACGGCCGTTTGAAATATCCGATGCGCTCCAGCACCGCCCTGACGATCAACGGCAGCGCCACCGTCGCATCATCGAAGACTTCCGCGAATCGCCCGCCTTCTTCGGGAGGTACGAATTTTCCCCAGGAGACCGCTTCGCTGTACGTGCTGCCGCTCAACCCACCCCAATGGACCGGCTCCGGGCAAATACGCACGCCGTAGTTGTACCTCTTCAGAGGTAGTTTCTTGTAGCCGCGCCGCGCAAGCAGCTCCGCGTAAACGCCGAATTGCTGCGACCAATTGCGCGGGACGCCTCCACCCACGGTTAAAATTCCCATGCGCTTCGTGGCCAGCATGATGGCAGCAAACTTCTCGAAATCCTCGAAGGGATCGAATCGCAGGAACGGGCGCTTTTCTTTCTGCCGCGCAATCTTGTGCAGCGCAAAGTCGATGCCCAGCTCGGAATCACTGAATGCGGGAACAAAGATGGGCACGTTGTGCTCGTAAGCGGATTTCAGGATTCCTCGCCCCGGGGCATTCTTATGCAGATACTCGCCGATGCGGCGGTGGATCTTCCAACTGCAGGCGACATCTTCTGCGTCCCATTCGTTGAGGACATGATCCATCACTTCTTCAACGTGGTCGAGATTTACTTCGGGCTCAAGCGAGTCGTAAACGCGATTGTACCCGGCGTGGAACAGTTCCTTGTCGTCCATCTTGGGGTTGTAGCGAAAATGAGAGTAACCCGTGGCTTCGACAAGCCCGTGCGCCATGAGCGCGCCCGTGGAAACGATGGCTTTGACCACGGCCGATTCAATGAGGTCACAAAAAACGAGTCCCATCTTGCCGACGGTTAAAGCGCCGGATAGCGTCATCACCACAAAACAATCCTTATCGCGCGCCATCGCTTCGAAAATATCGGCGGCGTCGCCAATCTGCCGCCCCGTGAAAGCCGTGTCTCCCATAGCGCGGACCAATTCGTCGACGGTGCGGCAATTGGACAAATCCATCGGAAACATCGGCCGTAGTTTATCCTTCACTGGATCATGGAGCACTCTCCCTGTCACAGTTTTCTTTTGCTGCTTCGCCATCGGGTCTCCTCGGCTAAAAACGACTCAAGTGTTGCGAATGAATATCTCTCTCGCGAATGATGTGTGATGATGCTCGAACTCCCCGCAGATTGATAGTACAAACTCGACGCAAAAGAAAGTCCAAAACGCACAAGAATAGTTTTTTCTCGCCCATGCTAAACTAAAAATTATGGCAGACAAATTTACCATTGGTCTCGTGCAGATGAAATGCACGTCGAACGCGGAAGAGAATCTGACGCGGGCGATTGAGAAAATCCGCGAAGCTGCCGCCCGCGGCGCCCAGATCATTTCCCTGCACGAACTATTTCACGGCGAGTACTTTTGCCGCACCGAAGACGCCGAACGTTTCAATCTTTCGGAGGCCGTGCCCGGTCCCACGACCGACAAACTCGCAAAGATCGCCA
>QHZC01000142.1 GCA_003224515.1 Acidobacteriota bacterium | reverse complement strand
TGCGGATGAACAGTCCTGCGCCGACCAGCGCCACCAGCGAGAGCGCGATTTCGGAAACAACAAGCAGGCTGCGCAGACTGTTCCGGCCCCAGCCAATCGATCCTCCGCGCCCGCCAAGCTTGAGTGTTTCCATCAGGTTAGGCACAGACGCTTTGAGCGCCGGCGCAACCCCAAAGAGCACGCCTGTCAACAATGAGATGCCCAGCGTGAACAGTAAAACGTGCGAATCGAGCGAAAGATCCAGGTCATTCTGCTGGATGAATGGCGGCCGGAACGACCACAGCACGCTCCGGCCCAGGTAAGCAATCGCCAAACCCACCGCACCGCCGAGCAGCGACAACAAAATGCACTCCGTCAACATTTGCCGTATGAGACGGTGCCGGCTTGCTCCCAGAGCGGCGCGCAGCCCCATTTCCTTTTCACGCTGAGCGGCCCGCGCCAGTAAAAGATTTGCGAGGTTGACGCAGGCAATCAAAAGTACAAGCCCTACGACGGTCATCATCATCGTGCCGGCCAGCGCCACCTGATCGTGCTGATTCGCGCCGACGGCTGCATCCGTCAGCGGCGTCAGCGCGACGCTGCGCCCGGCATTGTCTTTGGGATATTCCGCCTCCAGCCGCGACGCAATCGTCTTCAGCGAAGCCTCGGCCGGTCCCTGACCAACTCCGGGTTTGAGCCGCCCAATGGAAAATATCCCCAGAAAACGCCGGTCGTTAAAAAACTCCTTGCTCAATCCGGCCAAGACCTGCGGATACATGCGCGACGGAATCCAGATCTCGTCTGCGCCCGCGAACGTAAATGTCCCCTTGAATCCCTTGGGCGCCACACCGACTACCGTGTACGGCATGGCGTTCAGGGTCAGGCTCTGGCCCACAACATTTGGATCCGACCCCAGCTTATTGACCCAAAAACTGTGACTGATCACTGCCACGTTGTTCCCATTTAGCTTGGTGTCTTCATCAGCCAGAAAAAACCGTCCCGCGGTGGGCTCGAGACCTAGCATCGCAAAATAATTCGCGCTCACCATTTGTCCGTTGACCTGCCGGGGCTCGGCGCCGCCACTCCACGCCAGCGGAATCGGCACGATCGCCGACAAACCGGATAAAACTTCCGTCTGCTTCTGATAGTCCTGAAAATTCGGAAAGGACATCCCCAGCTTCGTGGCGTTGGCAAACCCCACTTTGGTTTTGGTATCGATGGTATCCAGCTCGACCAGCTCGGAAATGTCCTTCACCGGCAGGGGATGCAACAGGATGGCATTCACTACCGTGAAGATGGTGGTGTTCGCCCCGATCCCCAGCGCCAGCGACAGCACCGCGACGGCGCTGAACCCCGGGCTCTTGCCGAGCACGCGCAGGCCATGCCGAATGTCTTGCCAGAAGGTTTCCATATTGTGCTCCCTTCTTTTTGCGAAGCTCGCAAGCCATACCCTGGCGAATCACCGAAGTTGTTTCCGCACCTGGCCAATCTCCCCGTCGCCTCGTCTTTGTTGAATCCCCTTTATTCCCGGCCCTCCGCCCCGAGATCGCCAAAGGGCCAAATGTGAAAGGCCTTCAACATCTCGTACTGGTGCTGCGCTCGCAGCATCTTCGCGGTCTTTTCCGCAGGCCATGGCGAAGCAAAACGCTCCGGCCGGTCGGCGATCCAATAGGCCGTGAGCGCCATCAGCGTGGCATTCTCGGCAAGCACTTCCGGCTTCACTGCCTCCAGCGCGTCGGCCGACGAGTGGTGCGTGTATTTATACTCCGGCGAATCTTGATCCATATTGATTCCTGGTAGGCCGGCCATCGAAAAAGGCAGCGTGTCAGTCCCGCTCGCAACCTTGTCGTTCACGTGAATCTTGCGAATCGCGGAAAGCGACTGAGCGAAAGGCCGGAAGCTCGCCAGCAGATCGTCGCGGCCTCCCAGCATGAACTCCTTCACCGGCCCCTGCCCCTCATCCAGCACTAGGTTCCCCAAATGATTGGCCATCTCCGATTGATGTTGCTTCATATAGGCAAACGAACCGTCCAGTCCCTCCTCCTCACCCGTGAACAATACGAAGCGGATCGTCCGCCGCGGCCTCATACCGGAGCGCACAATCGCTTCCGCCGAGCCCAATACGCTCGCCGAGCCCGTGCCGTTGTCCGTGGCTCCCGCGGAAAGATCCCAGGAATCCAGGTGCGCACCGACGACCAGCACCTGCTCCGGGCTTTCGCGCCCGCGAATCTCTCCCACCACATTCGCCGATTCCACCGGCCCGCTGGAAAACGTGTTTTGCACGTTGAAGCGCACCCGCACCTTTTTTCCGTTCTCGACGTACCGTTCGAGCTGCCCCTGATCCTCGGCGGTCATCGACAAGACCGGGATGGCAAAATCGGCGTCGAAGCCGAGAATCCCCGTGTGCGTAAGGTTCATTCCTGAGGCCTTCGATCCCGCCTGGCCCCCGATCACCGCGACCGCTCCAGCTTTCCCGGCCGCCTTCAGGAAATCACCGAAGATGGCAAACAGGGAATCTTCATTTTTCTTTGGCGCACCCTCCGTGACCACCAGGACAATCTTCCCGGAAAGCCGTGAAGCGTTCTTGACCTCTTCATCGATATCGAAAAGATTCGCGGTTACGACTTCGCCTTCCGCGCCTCCTGCGGGCGTCGATCCCGTCCACCCCATGGCATCCACGTGCAGGGGCCTCCGAATCGGCTCCAGCAGTTCCCCTTGCGCCATGCCGCGCGTCCACCCGCGCCAGAGCTGGTATTTTTCCGTGTGCACGTTTTCGAGGCCGATGGCTTTCATCTTCGCCGCGCCCCACTCTTCGGCTTTTCTCTCTGCGGGCGACCCCGTCACCCGCGAGCCGATATCATCGCTCAGCTCGGTAAGGTATTGAAAAGCGTGCGAATCCATCATCCCTTCGCCCGCAATCTTCACGAGCGCCGGCTTCGTTCCGTCCTCATCAGGGCCTTTCGGCGCCAGCCGATTGTCCGCCCGCGCTGTCCATGCCCCACCCAAACAAAATCCCACTCCCGCAACCGCCAAGACACGTCGCATCCGCTTTCTCCTTACGCCTTCCGGGCACCGAAACTCTATCACGCTCTGGAGACGCACGCCCCGAAGAACGGTTTCCTGGGAGTGCAGCTTGCTGCCGCTTTTGCGGTTGCGCCAGGCCGAAGGCTGCACTCCCGTGACCGCCGCGCAACTCCGCTTCCCTTTCGTCTTTACCCTTCCCCGCCCACACCCTACACTGCCTTTCGTGAACCGACTGAGCCTTTCCGCGCCATTTCGCTGTTTGCGAATATCTTCGCAGTTGCTACTCATCGCGCTTGTCGCTTGCGTTTCCCCCGCGCAAGAGCCGGCTCAAGAGCCAGTCGAAAAGCTCGCCGACAAAAAGGCCGAGAAAACTGCTGCGCCTGAGAAAACAGAGAACCCTGCCCAAATCGAGCTGCTCGAAACCCGCTACCGCTTCGAAGCCAACGGCGATAGCCGTAAGGAAGTCCACGCCCGCGTGCACATCAACAGCGAACTCGGCGTTCGCCAGTTCGTCCGCCTCAACTTCGACTACAACCGCTCTTTCCAATCCGTCGAGATTCCGCTCGTTCGCATCACCCATGCCGGCGGCGGCACCGCCGACTTCCTGCCCAGCGCCATCACCGATCAGCCCAATGCCGCCGTCGTCAACGCCCCCGCCTACCAGGACGTGCGCGTCAAGTCCGTCCGCATCCTGGGGCTCGCGCCCGGGGACAATCTCGAATACCGCGTCATCACCGCGGTATCGCATCACCCGCTGGCCCCCGACTTTTGGCTCGACCACTCCTTCGACCGCACCGGCGTCGTCTCCCAGGAACTCTTCGACATCGACGTCCCCGCGAGCCGCAAAATTCAGCTTCACGTCGCTCCCGAATTCCCTTACGAAATGATTGAATCCGAAGGCCGCGCTGACGCGCGAGTTGTCTATCACTGGCGACCCCCACTGCAAAGGCCCAAAGACCGAGCTCAAGGTGAGTCCGTTTCGTCAGGGCCCGATGTCATCCTCTCGACCTTTCACGACTGGGGCGAGTTCGTAAACAGGACCACTCCACATTTGATGGGGTATCTTCCTACTCCGGAGATCGTCGCAAAAGCGGTCGAGCTTTCGGCGTCGGCAGACACTCCTGAAGACAAATTCCGCACGCTCTACGATTTTGCCTCACAAAAAATTCGCACCGTGGATTTGCGGCTCGGGAGTACAGGCTTTCGATTACGTCCTCCTCTGGAAATAGTTTCTTCTGGCTACGCAATCTCAGAAGAGAAGTGCGAACTCTTATCCGTCCTTGCCTCAGGCATAAAGGGCGGGCCAATCGCGGCTCCGGCACTGGTCGTTTCTAGCGCTTCGCCGCTGAGTGAGCTTCCAGGAATTTCCGTTTTTTCGAGGATTGTTGTGTCTGCCGTGCTCGGCGGCAAAGATTTTTGGCTCGATCCGTCAATCGAAGTCGCACCCTTTGGCATGGTTCCTTCCGACCTACGGGGCAAACTTGCGTTGCCGTTTTACTACAGGTCGGATTCGGAGCATTTTGAGAAAATCTCTCCAGATCTTCCGTTTGTGGCGTCACAAAAAGTCGAAGTTGACGCAGCGCTGGATGCTAGAGGCAAGCTCAACGCCAAAGTTCATTACTCTTTGCGCGGCGACAACGAACTGCTCCTAAGAGTCGCATTCCACCAAGCACCCAAGGAAAAATGGAAAGACCTCGCCCAGCTTCTCTCACTCTCTGATGGCTTCCGAGGCACGATCCTCTCCGCCAAAGCGTCCGATCCGTACGCTACGCACGAGCCTTTCACGGTCGATTACGAAATCACCCAGCCCAAATTTGTAGATTGGTCAAAGAAGCCCGTGCGCATTTCCGCGCTGCTTCCCCAGCTAGGCTTGCCGGATCCGCCCGCGAAACCCGCTCCAGGCGCTAGATCGTCCTCCGTCGAACTCGGCACACCGCTGGAAGTCGAGACGCGGATGACTCTACATCTCCCGCCGGACACAACCGCGCGTACGCCGACCGGCACTTCCGTTGAGCGCGATTACGCCACTTTCGCCTCAGAGTACTCCGCGAAAGGACTGACGGTCACCGCTTCCCGCCACATTCACTTTCTTATGAGACAAGTTCACGCCGACCGCGCCGCCGACTACAACGCCTTCCTGCGCGCCGTCCTAAACGATCAAGCCCAGGACTTCACTCTAGACCGAGAAGCGCCCCCCGCGCCTGGCTCTGAACCCAACTCGCCCGCTTCTGCTCCCCGACCGGCGCAGAAACCGTGAACGCTTACTGTAGGGGGCGGCTTCCCAGGGCCGCCGTGCGCTGGTGTTTAGTCATGAGCTGTTTTCATGTTTCTGACCAGGAACGTCACTTACAACTTTTCCGCCGAGCCGCTATTTGAGCTCGAGAATTTCCTTCTCTTTGGAGGCGGACAAATCTTCGATCTTCTTGGTCTCCGCATGCGAAATCTTTTCCATCTCGTCCAGCGCCCGTTGCTGTTCGTCCTGGCTGATCTTCTTGTCCTTCTCCAGCTTGTCGATGGCTTCCTTGACGTCGCGGCGGATGTTGCGCACCGCGGTGCGGTGATTCTCCAGCGCCTTGTGCAGGTGCTTTACGATCTCCTTGCGCCGCTCCTCAGTCGGCGCCGGCATCGGCACGCGCACCACCTTGCCGTCGTTGGTGGGGTTCAAGCCCAGGTCCGAAGTCCGTATGGCTTTGTCGATCAGCGGCACCACGCTCGGGTCCCACGGCGAAATCACCAGCAGCGTGGCCTCCGGCACCGTCACCGTGCCGAGCTGATTCACCGGCATGGGCGTCCCGTGATAATCCACGCGGATGGCGTCCAGAATGGAAGCATTGGCGCGCCCGGTGCGCAGGGTCGCCAATTCCTTCCGAAAATCATCGACAGCCTTTTCCATCCGCACCTTGCCCGCGGCAATCGCCTCTTTCGTCGTCATGTTCGAAGTCCTTAGTCCTTAGTTTTTGCTGCTTGGTCTTTGATTTAGAAAAAGGTGCAAGGAATGATTCTAATACTGGCCCGGGGTTCCGGTTCTTACCGACGACTAGAAACTCATCACTAATAACGATTTCTAAGCAGGTGTTACCTTCGAGCCCACGCGCTCGCCGAGCACCACCCTCTTGATATTTCCCGCCCGGTTCATGTTGAACACCACGATCGGCATGCCATTGTCCATGCACAAGGAAATCGCCGTCGCGTCCATCACCTTCAGGTTCTGGCTCAACACCTCGCGATAGGAAATCACGGCAAAGAACTTCGCGTCCGGAATCTGCTCCGGATCGGCGTCGTAAACCCCGTCCACGCGGGTAGCTTTCAGGATCACGTCCGCCTTGATTTCCATCGCGCGCAGCGCTGCCGCGGTATCGGTCGAAAAATACGGATTCCCCGTCCCGGCCGCAAAAATCACGACGCGGTCCTTTTCCAGGTGACGCATCGCGCGACGCCGGATAAACGGCTCGGAAACCTCTTTCATCTCGATGGCGCTCAGCACGCGCGTAAACACCCCTTCTTTTTCGAGCGCGTCCTGCAGCGCCAGCGCGTTGATGACCGTCGCGAGCATGCCCATGTAGTCGCCGGTCGCGCGGTCGATCTCAAAACCCTTCTGCCTGGCGCCGCGGAAGATATTCCCTCCGCCGACCATGATGGCCGTCTGGACACCCAGCTGGTGCACATCTTTGAGTTCACGCGCGATGGCCTGAATCGTTTCGCCATGAATGCCGAATCCCTGAGGCCCTTGAAAGGCCTCTCCGGAGAGCTTCAGCAGGACCCTTCGGTATGCCGGCTGGGCTTTTTTCATGGCCTTCTTACCAGCTTTCTTCGTCGCTGCCATCTAGTCTCCGTTCGCGCAATCCAAAATCCCGGGAATTGTAACAAACTATCTCCGCGCGCGCACATCGCGCGTTTTGGAGTGCGGGCGCCTTGGCTCTCGCACTCCAAAAAAAAGAGCGTCTCGGTCAAACCGGGACGCTCTCCTAAAGCTGTTAGGGAAGGTTTTTCCCCTTTACGCGAGCACCGGCACGGGCACCGTCTCCGGCCCCGCTGCTCCGCCGCTTACTTCTCCTACCTTGAACCGCACGAAGCGCCGGATGGAGATGTTCTCGCCCAGCTTGGCGATCGCCTGGGTGATCATCTCGCCGATGGTCACGCTCTCGTCCTTGATGTAGTGCTGTTCGTAGAGGCAATTTTCCTCGTAGAACTTCTCCATCTTCCCGTTGACGATCTTCTCGACGACGGCCTCGGGCTTACCGGTGGCCAGCGCCTGGGCCCTGTAAATATCGCGTTCCTTTTCGAGCATCTCCGGCGTCACTTCTTCGCGCCTCACATACCTCGGGTCCAGCGCCGCGATGTGCATCGCGATGTCATGGGAAAGCAGCTGAAACGCTTCCGTGCGCGCCACGAAGTCGGACTCGCAATTCAGCTCCACCAGCACGCCGATTTTCCCGCCGGCGTGGATGTAGCTACCCACCAGGCCCTCGCTGGCTTCGCGCTGTGCTTTCTTCGCAGCAGCGGCCTGGCCTTTCTTGCGGAGAATTTCGATGGCCTTCTCGATGTTGCCGTTCGCTTCCACAAGTGCGGCGCGACAGTCGCTGAAACCTGCTCCCGTCCGCTCACGAAGTTCTTTCACAAGCTTCGCTGGAATTTCCATAGCCGTCTGTCGTGTACTCATCCTTTTTTCTCTTTGCTCTCTTGAAATCTTTCGCTTGATGTCGTCATCTGTGAAATGGCCCGCCCCGAGCGGCTCGGGGCGGGCCTCAGGAAAACTCCCACCCGCGCAATTTGTTTAGCGTTTTTCGTCGTCGGGAGGAACTGTGGCTTCGGCAGCTTCGGCAGGCTCCGCGGGAGTTTCCACAACACCCTCCACGAAGTCGCCTTCCTGCTTCTCGTACTGTTCGTACGCGCTGGTATCAACGTACTCGACGCCGTCCACCAGCGACTGGTCTTCCGCGGATTTCTTTTCCGCCACCTGCGATTGCTGGTAGGCGTTGTGGCCCTCGAGCACGGAATCCGCAATCTTCGTCGTGAACAGGCGGATGGCCCGCAGCGCGTCATCGTTCCCGGGAATGATCCAGTCCACCACGTCCGGGTCGCAATTCGTATCTACAACCGAGACCACCGGCACGCCCATGCGTCGTGCTTCCTTCACCGCAATCTCTTCCGCGTTGGAATCAATCACGAACATGGCGTCCGGCAGCTGGGTCATGTTCTCGATGCCTTCGAGATTCTGATACAGGTGCTTCATCTCGCGGTCCAGCCGCGCTTGTTCTTTCTTGGAAAGCTCTTTGATGCGGCCGTCTTCGTTCATAGCCTTCAGCAGCTTCAGTCGCTTGATGGACTTCTGCAGCGTCGCCCAGTTCGTCAGCGTGCCGCCCAGCCAGCGGTGGTTCACGAAAAACGCACTGCACCGTCTCGCCTCTTCGGCGACCGCTTCCTGGGCCTGCCGCTTGGTGCCCACGAATAAAACTGCCCTGCCTTGCCCGGAGAGTTCGCTTACGAAGCGGCTCGCTTCGCGGAACATCTTGAGGGTTTTCTGAAGATCGATAATGTGGATGCCGTTGCGTTCGCCGAAAATGTACTCCTTCATT
>QHZC01000139.1 GCA_003224515.1 Acidobacteriota bacterium | reverse complement strand
GGCTTAAGCCTCAAAGGACCTCTGCTTCTTAAACTATAATTGTAGGTACTTATATCAAAATAAAATATCAAACATTCTTAACTTATTATCTCTGTTCGCAAATATCGCTGCGTATGATCGTCAGTTCGAGAGTAATCAACAGCGATGTTAGGGTTTCCGGAGGATCATGACCGTAGACTCCTGTTGATAGCGCAGTACGGTCACGCTTACGGCCGTTCCAGCAACGATTTGCCGCGTCTCCTTCAAGAGATCCTGCAATTCCTTAACTGGCTTTCCGTTAAAGGCCAGTAGTATGTCCCGCGAACGCATCACTCGTCTTCGGTACGTAGGGCAGGTTGACACCTGTTTCGCCCGGAGTGCCTGCCAGTGCATAGCCCGGCAAGCGTTCCACCGTGAGCCAGTCGCGCTGCTCGTGTAGGTAGTCTTGCATGGCGCGACTCTTGTGCGCCGGCAAGCCATCCCACACCAGGATGACCTTGTGGCCCCGTCGTTCGCGGCGGAGGTCTTCGAGAAACGCGATCAGGCTTTCCGTGTTGTAGCTGCCTTTACGGGTCTGAAAGAATAGCCGACTGCGACTTCCGTCCCAGCGATAGCCGAGCACCGTAGCGATCGACATCTTCGACCAATTGAAGGAGTGAATCAGGACCGGGGTTTCGCCTTTGGGAGCCAGGTCCGGCGGACGGAGGGGTGTTGTGAGACGCCGCTCTCGTCTTGGAAGAGGATCCAGGCCTTGCGGCGGCGAGCTTTTTTTTTATCTCCGGCCAAGTCTGCGTCAGCGCCGCACTTTCTCCGGCTTGCGCTCGCGGGCTTGTTTGGCGGGACGTTGCAGGCTCCCGTCCAGAGCGCGCAGGATCTTCCACACGTGGCCGGGGTGATAGTGCACGCCGGTTAAGCGCTCGATCACTATGGCCACCCGGGGCAGCGTCCAAAGATCGGTCGCGAAGCCGTGGGCGCGCGCTCCTTGGCGCAAAGCTCGCTCGACTTGTTGGAGTTGTTGGCGACTCAGCTTGCGCTTGCGGCCCGCTCGACCGGCAGCGCGGAGGGCGTCGCTGCCGCCCTTTTTCCATTCGGCATACCAGCGACTAACACTCTGGCGACTTACCTGCAGTTCTCGGGCGACCTCGGCCAAGCTTAGCTTACCGGCAGCGAACAGGCGTGCCGCTCGTTGGCGCCGCAGTTCCAGGTGTCGAAAATCCCGTCGCGGAGGAATTGGTTTGTGCATGGACACAACCTAGCAGACTTTGCTGGCGATGTCAACATATTATGCGAGATATGTCACTGTATTATGCGATATTCAATAAGTTCGGAATAGCTTCGGGAGCGGCCAGCGTGCCCGCGGCATTGGTGATCAAGAGGAGAACGTTGCCAGTGTTGCGCTGAGGTGAGCGAACTTCCATCCGTATTCCCCGGCAATGCTGGCAAGCAGCTCGTCGCCGGCCGCGATGGCATTGTCCGAATTGGCCATGACGGCCACACCTTGCCCGGGATCGGCAAACATGAGGAGAATCGGATCTTCATGCCACAGGTAGGATGGCTCACTTGCGCTTTTCGCTGTTGGCAAGCCGATCTGTCTCATTGGCGACAACTCCGTCTGCGGCCGGGATTCGCATGCGACTCTCGGAATCGAGCAGGAAATTGCCGGAGACGACGATTTCTTCTCCAGATTTAAGCCCGTCGATAATCTCTACCCGGTCGCCGAATCGCTCGCCCGTGCGCACCAACCGCGGCTTGAAAATTCCGTTGCCAAGCGACACAAAGACAGTCTGGCGCTCGCCGGAGTCGAGCACCGCATCGGCTGGTACGGTGATTGCCGCCGAGCGATGTACGGGCAATTCCAGATCCACAAACATCTCCGGCCGCAGCAGGTAATGGGGGTTCTCGGCCTCGAGGCGCACTTTGATCGCGCGCGTTAGCGGATCGACCTGCGGAAGCACGTTGCTGACGGTTGCGCTTAAGCTCCTCTGTTGGCTTCGGCCGACGATGCGGACGCGCATTCCAGGTTTTACAAATGTCGCGTCGGCATCGCGGATATCCGCCGCCACCCATACCCGGCTGAGATCTGCTATCCGGAAGAACTCGGTGCCACGCTCGAAGCGCTGACCGGGCCAGATATTGCGTCCCAGCACCATCCCGCTGACGGGTGCAACCATCCAGATCCGCTGCGTGATCTGCCGCGTGTGGCGCAGTTCTTCAATCTGTGGCTCGCTCATCCCCATGTTGCGCAGTGTGTCGGCACACTGCTGAACGTTCGCCTTGGTAAGCGCAATCTGGTCGGGTGATTCCTTGCCGTTCTCCTGGAAACGATCCAGCGAGCGAAGTGCAAAAACGTAGGCCTGCTCGGCGCCGAGGAACTCGGGGCTATAGAAGTCGGCAAGCCGTTCACCATTGCTGACTACCGAACCAGTCGAGACTGGCCTAGCTTCCTGTATCCAGCCAGCGGCCGCTGCAGTGATGCGGTAAATCCGCGTCTCGTCGGCGGCTACCAGGCCGCCGAGATGAAGCATGTAGCTAGCGGAGGTTTTCTGCACTTTGCCTAAATGAACGTCGATTAGCTGCTGCTTCTCGGGCGAGACGACGATAGCCCCACCCGCACGCGATTCGGCCAGTTCCGCCGCGTCGCCCTCGAGCACTGGTTCGAGCTCCATGCCGCAGTCGGGTGCAGTGCCCGGCTTGTCGGACCTGTAAGCCGGGTGCATGGGATCGCGGTAATAGAGGATCTTGCGGCCGTGCGCAGACGGCGGCTGTGCGGAGGAACTCTGGTCGTACAACTCGCCCGCGAGAAATGCCAAGAGGGCTACGACTGCCAGGAGAACAACAGACCTCAGCCGGTTCATACTCGCCTCCAACAGTGCCGGGCGCACGACGGCGCTACTCACGCCAAAGGGGACAGTCCCGGAGTGCCCGGCCTCTCACACCGCGCGCTGGTGTGAGGGACCGGTTCTCCGTCGGGGAACTCCATTCTCAAAGAGGCGGTAGGACCGCCCGGGCCGGACCTGGTTAGGTCACGACCAGAGGCCGCATCATGTCGTGTTCCTCGTGCTCCAGGATGTGGCAATGCCACACGTACTCGTTTCCCCCGGTCCGCGGACTACTCGGAACGACGAACGGCACCGCCGGCAAGTCGAACCGCATAATCACCGTGATCACTTCGCCTGGATTCATGCGAACGGTCTCTTTCCAGCCCCTCTCCTCTGGGCCCGGCGCGACCGGAGCACTTTTCAGGTTCGGAGTCCCAGTGTAGGAAGTCACCGCGAACGCCTGCCGAGAGATGATCTGCACGTTGACCAAGTGGAAGTGGATGGGGTGCGTGTCGGCCGTCAAATTGGCGATCTGCCATACCTCGGTTGTCCCACGGCCCACGACCTCCGTCGGCGCATCCAGGTAAGTGCGCCCGAAAGTGCCCGGATTGAGAGCAACGTTGGTGCCGAGGTACTGGATCAGGCGGCCGTGCTCGTCGGAGGTTTCGTTGAGCGTGAGCTGCCTGGCTGGCACTCCCGGCGGAAGAGTCGTTACGCCCAGCGGTACCAGCAACGTATCGTTGCCGGCCGCAAGGTTCGTGTTCTTGTTGATGGCCAGCGGCACGTCTGTACCAGTTGCCCGAACTACATTGAACCGCATGATCACGCGGGTGTTGGGGCCAAAGCCAGGAAGCGTGGTACCGTTGACCGGGTTCTTGTTCACATTGAGACCAGGGAAGTAGTCGTTTCGTGGATCCCCGCCGGGGAACGGTGCGGGCGCATCGCTGTACAGGATGAGCTTCTGGCCAGCATGCGCGGAAAAGTCGAACAGCACGTCGACGCGTTCTGCTGGGGCCATGAGCAGCGAACCGCCTGCCGCTGTGCCGTTGAAGGGAACACCACTCGGAACGAATGCGGGGTTGGGTAGAAAACCTCCCTCGGTTCCCAGAACGAGGAAGTTGTTGGTCGGATGCCCAGCCGGATTCAGGGCGGCCGCATTCTGCGCCGGAATGTTGAGCGCATTCCCCATGTGGTCCAGCGTGATGCCGTTGCTGCCGCCATCATCCACGTACATCTGTAGATTAAGGAAGCGCGCGTTGCAGGCGTTCAGAATGCGCAGCCGGTACCTGCGAGCTTCGACCGTCACCTCAGGATAAACCGTGCCATTGGCCAGCATAGTGTCACCGAAATATTCGGGGACAGCAGATATGGCCGGTGGCGGACCCGAAGGCGCAGGCCCCAGCTTTCCGTACCGGGTTATGTCGTACTCGTGGGCGTACCAGAGGCTGCCTGGCGAAGAAGGCCCAGGCCAAGTGGGATCCACGGTGAAGATATCGGGCCCGACGAAGATCTTGTCCTGTACGACGATGGGAAGTTCAAGCACTGTCCTGCCGCCCAGGACTGAATTTTCGATGAACTCGGGCAGACCCTGGTTCTTCAGATTGATTTCGAAGGCATCGCGGATCAGAAGTGCGCTGGCGATGCCAGCGTAGGCATTGATGCGGGTGATGCCCCAGGCGTGATCGTGATACCACACCATCCGGGCGCTCTGCCGCATCGGGTAGTAATACTCGGCGGAGTTGAGTGCAGCGGCCGGGTTCAACACCTGATTGTTAAGAAAGCTGAGGCCGTGGGTGCCGTCTGGTGCGAACCAGTCGTGCGGCCCGCCATCGCTGATCCAAGGCACGGATCCTCCATGAAGGTGGACGGCGGTGCGGTTCTGGGCCTGATTTGCGCCTGAAATCGAAGTATCTACCGGGATGATGTGTGTCGCGGGCAGATTGTTGTTGAAGGTGAGCTGAATCGGCACACCCTTCTGCGCAACGATAATGCCGCCTAAGTGCTTTTGGGGCTGCATTCCACCGCCGAGAGGAGCTGCTGGGTTGTATCCCCATAGGGTCGTTGGGCCAAGGTTTGGGTGTAGTTGGTCGGTAAACTGATTGATACCGAGAGTGTAGTGCGTCACGCCGGTAACCGGCGCCCGGAAAGAATCGGGCCCCGCGACAGGTATGCCGCCCGGCCCAACCCCGCGAAACGCGGTGCGCCACAACGGCGTCGATTGCGGCGTGGTCTGATAAAACGCCGACGCCTCCTGTGAAGCAAAGCCGTGGTAAAGTGCTACGCCTGCCCCGACCGTAATAGTTGTCTTGATAAAGTCGCGTCTTGTTGACATCGATTTTTCCTCTCTAGACACAACTCCCCTCTTTGCTGTGGCAGTGTAATCAACGCGGTCAGCGTTAAAACACTGCTTCCAACGGTCAGGAGAGAATGTGAACTTCACTTACACCGGAGGTTTTGCCCAGAGATGTACAGCCCCGCGTCACGCGACGCGCGCGAAAGGGGAAAGGCGAGGTTAGCGGCTCCGGGAATTTTCTCCCTGTGTCCGGCTAACCTGGGCTGAACCGCGCTGTGCGAAACTGGCTACCGACTAGGTATCAATGGATCCGGGTTCAGCTACGGGCTGGGTAAGGCCGCCCCTTTCAGTTCTCAACATCGGTTATCAGGCCGATGATGATGGTCGGATGTATACAAAGAATCGGCAACAAAATCAGTGATCCACATCACCCATGTGCGTGATGGTAGTCACCCGCTAGAGATGGGGTAAGCAAGCCTGCTTTAGAGTAAGGGCCGGGAAAAACCTATGCTTCTCAGCCAGCGTTTGCTGGTTGGAGACTAGCCCTCGCCCCATTTTACTTGGTTGCGATATGGAGGTGTGGATATCGGTAGGGTATTGTGGTAGGTTACATGTAACCCGTCACGGAGTTAGCTATGGGAACACGAAGTCGATCCAAGTCGTCTCGCGATAAGGTCAGAGCGTATCGCAAGCGGTTGCGACAACAAGGCTTACGGCCCATCCAGATCTGGGTTCCGGACGTGCGCTCGCCCTCTTTCGTGGCCGAGGCACGTAGGCAATCCCTGGCTGTTGCCAGGAGTCCTCATGCCAAGGAGGATCAGGACTTTATCGATGCCGTCTCCGATTGGGGCGGGAAGTGAAGCGCGGCGAGATTTGGATCGTTTCTGGCGGTAAGGACTACACAGGAAAACCGCTCCCGGTGGTGATTCTTCAAGACGACCGTTTCGACATGACGGATTCTATTACGCTGTGCGCGTTCACTACCGATCCAACGGATGCTCCTCTTTTCCGACTCCTCATTAAGCCGAGCGAGACCAACGGACTTCGAACTGTCTGTCGCTTGATGGTGGATAAGGTCACAACTGTTCCGAAAACAAAAATCGGGGCGTATGTTGGCCGCCTTGCTGACGAGGATATGGTGCGGCTGAATCGCGCCGTTCTGGTCTTCTTGGGAATTGCCGCTCCACCTGGCGGCGAACAACTGGAATCGCCATCGCCATAACTTGTCCAGCAGACTTGCGAGGCGGCCGAACGGACAGAGATAAGTGGCATTGAGATTTGGCACAGTTCGTGTATTCGAGGCGCGCGTCCAAGGAGAGAGAGTTTGGTCGCGAGACGCTCAAGGCCGTTTTTCGAAGATAAAGGACCTCAAACAAATCGTCCGCGATCGCATAGCCCCAGGTCGTGGCCTTGGCCATTCTGATCGGTAAGACCCGTCCAAGCGGCCCCATAAACAAAGTCCGCCACCCGGTGTGTTCGCGTGTCCCCTTCGCGCTCTATTGCTTAGTGTCTCCTTCCGCGCAGATTCCCAGACGTCCGCAGCGAGCTGAGCCGAACACCACCACACAAATTCATAGCGAAATCCGCGGTCCGTGTCGTGAAAATCGTCTCGCCTCGCGGATCTCGGAGTTCAAGGACTGAATGGAAAGGAGATTGACACACATGGACACCTCTCATGCTGGCCGCTCCCAGCATCGCCATTGACCTCCCTCTGAAGATTTTGGTTTGGGAAGATGGTCAAGGGAAAGTCTGGGTTTCGTACAACAGCTCGGACTACTTAAAAGAGCGGCACGGTCTGCCGCAGGAGCTGCTGCAAAATATCGCGGTCGTTGAAACCTTGGCAGCCAAGGCTGGAGAGTAGTTCGAGCAACAAAAGGGTTAGTATGCTCGTGAAGTTATTTTGCTTATTGGAGGTACATCGATGGACCCGCTTACCCAATCGCGCAGACGCCACAATCGCAGAGACATCCTGAAATCGAGCGCGTTGGCCATACTCCCACTCGCAGTGCGCTCTGGGAATTCTTCGTTGCTTGATCAACAACCGATGACTGCGAACGGTGGCACCGATCCTTATCCAATTCCTTGGCTAGACAAGAATGGCAGCCACAATCAGCCGGCAGGCGCAAACCTCGAACCTTCGCATATCTATCATTTCAAAGGTCGAGTCGCCCGGTGCAGCACCTTCACCGGCATGGGCACTGACAATCAGGGAAATCGAATCGCATTTGGCAGTCCTACGACCGACTACGGCGTGATGCAAGGAGAGTATTGGGGCGCGCGAGTTGCGCAGCAAGGGGCCTTCACGCATATATGACTGACGTTGTTCCGGGGACCGGCGGTTCCCGCAAACCTGATCCGAGATTTTCACCCTCCGATTGCGCCGTCAGGACTCTATTGGGTCGTTCCCGTTCCGGAGCGTGGCCTGACGATTAGTCCGGATGGCAACACCTTCACGCTGGAAATGCAGAACGTCCCGGTTGTCGATCAGCCGCGCTGGCCGGCGCTGGACTCGATCGCCACTCCGGCGCGGATGACATTCAAGATGGTTTGGAAATCGACTGGAGAGTCTGTGAAGTATGACGATTCCTCGAAGCACTTCCGGTTCACGGGAACTCGCGCCACATGCCAATTGGAGGCTCAAGTAGAGGTTCCTTCAATCGGTTTTTCGTGGAAGTCCGATCCGCTGAATACGTCAAAGTCCGACTTCGCCCTCATCGGAGAAGAAGTCAACGGTCGTTATTACGACATTTGAATGCACAAGATCCATACGGGTTTCTGGTCGGGACGGACTTGGGGACGGCGTGGGCCTCTTCCCCACGCGATGCCTCTGGGAGAAGCAATTGAAATCCCCGCCGCATGCGGAACGCTGGACGGAAAAAGCCGCCAACGAGTGGTATGCGAAACACCCTTGGCTCGTTGGAAGCAACTACACGCCTACGTCGGCAATCAATGAGCTGGAGATGTGGCAGGCGGACACGTTTGATCGCCCGGGTATCGATAAGGAACTCAGTTGGGCGGAATCGATTGGGCTCAACACCATGCGTGTTTTTCTGCACGACCTGACGTGGCAGCAGGATCCCGCTGGCTTCAAGAAGTGTATCGACACCTTCCTCCAGATCGAGCCGCGTCCAGGGGTGCACAATTCCGGGTGGGTACAAAGTCCGGGAGCGGAAGCATTACGAGATTCTTCACAATATCCTGTCTCTGGCGAATTGTTATTTCGCCCATGATTTCTCAGGATTCCCCGTTGTGGTACGCAAAAACTCCATCCAGCAGACCAGAGACATGAGCCTGGTGGCCTGCCTCGTTCCTCAGACCTGTCGCAATAATGGAGGTGAGGGAGTAGCCGATTATCGATCGGCTGGCTCTCACATTAAGGAGTTCCAGGGACCACACGGTGCGTCAGGCCAATGAGGATCAATTTCTTACCATAGACGTTATCAGATCATATGAGTAAACATAGGGTTGACAGGATGTCTTCGTTTTGTTGTGCCGTTCCTGTAAGCTCCTGACAGTCAAGCTCTATGCCCCGCGGCAAAACCTGTTAACTCAAGAGCTTGCGAAAGGGTTAAGAGAAGACTAGAATTAATTTTAGGATCTTTTTTCGTCTGATGTGCGATCTGATTCTCCTGTGCACACCAGGGGAGAAGAGCGTTTCCGAAGCCAAATCGCGACGGCCGCGGTCTGAATCCCCACACCGGTCGGTCAAGAGGAGTGGAGCTTTTCTAGGAAAGGGTTTTGGGCAGCAGATTGCAAAAACTAAAGGTGAACAACGCAGGTCTGACGCAAATTTTTGGAAGGCTGCCAAGCAAGGCAATAAGTCTTTTATTCTCAAGGGCCGAGGTAGCTCAGTGGTAGAGCAGCCGATTCGTAATCGCTTCTGACCCGCATAAACACTGGCGTTTTTTATTGATTTCAATGACTTAGCTGCCCACGGTTCCCGGCCATTGCCTACGGTTCCCCACGGTTCAATGCAAGAACAATGCAAGTCTAGGAGGTCTGGCCGGTCTGGCCGCCAATCGCGGGGAAGGGGACTGCTCATTCACCCAACCACGGTTGTCGAAAAACTGCGGTTGGCGGGCAATGTTGACGACGATTGGCTCGACACCTACAAGGACCGGCAACTCGAAACGAAGGAATTGACCTTCAATGCTCGAAAGAAGGCCGGGGTTGCTCCAAAAGTTGTCCCCATAAAGACGCCAAAGTCTGCTTCCATAAAGGCTACGGCCTCTTAAGCCCGCTCAACCATACCGCCAGGACCTGCCATGATATGTCAAGAGGCGCCGTTTCAATCAGATGCGAATATCTTGAAACGCCTAGCCATGCCTCCTTTCGCCTTGCATTGCCAATCGAACTGACACCAGAAGTGACACCACCAAAGGAGGCGCCGTATTAATCGCTCTCATGCCGTTGTGGCGCGCTGCTGCTGTTCGGCCATCCGCCTAGAAGCTTCCCAAGCTTCGGAAGTGGTTCGATTCCTAACAATGCACGCAAGCCAAGCGATCCTCCGCACGCATGAACTCTGCATTTCATTCAAAGCGACGCCCAATTTGGTGTAAGGGATGTGGGCGGGAACTCTCGTGTCCCCGATGCCGCCGTGATGGGATTTGGCGTAATTGTGGATTTTTGGAATTTGCGTGCCTAGCGGGAGTGCGACGTGCGTTAAAGTAGTCGGAATGGAAAAGTTTTCTATCCCCACGAATATCGACGATTACCTGCGAAAGCGGCTGATGCCAGTGGAAGGAGCAATTCCTCAATTGCCCGGAATCGAAATGTATGGCAATTCCACTCCTACCGAGGCCGTCGGCGGCGACCTGTTTGAATACATCAATTTTCAGCAACGGTACGATATCGACGGTCGCATCCAGCTCGCACTGAAGCGCTCGCAGGAGTACCTGGAGAAGCTGGCCGTCGGTGCACCTCCTCGCAATTCCGTCGACGACCATGTCAACTGGCTGAAATTGCGCCCGGGCTTCAGTGCGGAAAAGGAAGCCGCGTATAGGGAAGCACGAAGCTCAGAGCAGATGCGCGTTGCGGAAGACTTGCGCGCGCTCCGCAGCACCGCCGGAGTCCTCTTGGTCGATGCCGAAGGCCACGGAATCATTGCCGCCAAAATCGCCTCGACAGTCCATGACACGTTTCAAGCGCTGATGCTTTCTGAGCTCGATCATCGTGGGAAGACTACCCCGGAATTGTTCGAGAGGCTGAACCTACGCCTGGCTCAATCATCTACCGCGCGCAATGCACTCGGGCGAAGTTTGACCGATGGTGTACAGGAGATCGCCACGATGCTGTATGGCGAAATCCGGCCATCCGGCAAGTTTCGATTTGTGAATTTCGGACATCCGCCGCCACTCGTCTACTCTGCGGAATTTGGCAAATTCGTGAAATTGGACAAGAGCCGGATGGTGCAGTTTCTCCCTCTCGGCTTGCAAATCCCGGAAGACCATCCTGACCGGAACCGATATCTCTCCTTGGACTACCGGAAGCGACGAGTGAAATCTTCGGATGTAGCCGAGCTCACACTCATGAATACAGGGGACATCTTCTTTCTTTACACCGACGGCGTGTATAGCGACGGCGATAAAGAGGAACGCAGCCGTCTCGAAAAAGTGATGCGTGAACACCATCAGCTTTCGGCGAAGGAAATCTGCAATGCGTTACTCGATTACGCCCTAAAAAGGGACGACGAATTGCGCCAGAGTGGCGAGAAAGACCGCATTGACGATAAAACCGTCTTCATCATCAAGCGCCACTAGCGAAACACTCCACATGAGCTCAATAATCTCGAGGGTCAGATTGGGATGCTGCCGTGACAGTGTAGGATTCTAACCAATGACGGGGCAGCGTTCTAACGAACTGAACTCGCGCGCGATTCAAAGGCCGGATCTGCAAAGCCGACCGGCCTGAGGAGATTCAACTTGCCTCTCCTCACACTGCAAACAGCCAGTACTTTATAACTATCCATGCGAACGGCCCTGCCATGCAAAGGCCAGCCGCTATCGCCAGAAATACGTGAGTACCGGAGATATTTGCTTTGCGCATCATGTGCTTATCTCTGCATGAGCGGGAGTTGCGACGTGACGGGCACGTCGATCACCATGCTCCAGCTGCTTGGTCGCGCAACAAGATGGGG
>QHZC01000664.1 GCA_003224515.1 Acidobacteriota bacterium | reverse complement strand
TTTAACGAGTATCACACCCGCGTCGGCGAGCTGGTGACGGTCATCGTGAAGCGCGCCGAGGGGCCGGACCTGATCGTGGACATGGGCCGCACGGAAGCGCGGCTGCCGAAGCGCGAGCAATCGAAACTGGAGACCTACAACACCGGCGAGCGCTTGCGCGTGGTCATCAAGATGGTGGACCGCGCAGCGAAGGGACCGCAAGTGATCGTATCACGCGCAGATGCGAGCCTGGTGCAGCGTTTGTTCGAGATGGAAGTGCCGGAAATTTATGACGGCACGGTGCAAATTCGTTTTGCGGCACGCGAGGCCGGCGAACGCACGAAAGTGGCGGTGATGAGCCGCGACAAAGATGTGGATCCCGTGGGCGCGTGCGTGGGCATGAAAGGCATGCGCGTGCAGTCGATTATCCGCGAACTGCGCGGGGAGAAGATCGACATCATCCCGTACAGTGAAGAGACGGTGGCGTTCGCACAAAAGGCGCTGAGCCCGGCGAAAGTGACGCGCGTGCAAATTACCGATCCGGAGAACAAGAAACTCGAAGTGATCGTCGAAGATTCGCAGCTTTCGCTGGCCATCGGCAAGAAGGGGCAGAACGTCCGGCTGGCCAGCAAGTTGATTGGCTGGGACATCGACATCAAGAGCGAGGAAGAAAAGCGCCAGGAAATCGAAGAGCAGATGACCGCGCTGACCGCTCCGGCGACGCCGTTGACGTCACTGGCAGGCGTAGGCGCGAAGACCATCGAGAAGATTGAAGCGGCGGGAATCAACTCCGTGGAAAAACTCGCCGGGATGACACCCGAACAGTTAATGGAAATTCCGGGCATTGGCGAAAAGATGGTGGACAAGATTTATCAGGCCGTGAATCGCTTTTACGAAGGCGGCGCCGAGGCGGCTGCCGCGACGCGCGAAGCCGCCGCGGGCGGGGAAGTCCCCGCCGAGGAAGGCGAAGCTCCAGCCGAGGTTGCCACCGCCGAAACGGCCGATGCCGTTGAAGAAACTCCTGCCGTGGCGGAGACCGCAGCAAAGGCCACGCCCGCCGGCAGTGAAGGCGATGCGGAGCAGGCGGAAGAGGCGAAGTCGTAATCGAGAACGGAGCGCATGACCGACGCAAATCAAGTCCGAATTAACGAGCTGGCCCGCGAACTCGAGGTTAAGGCCAAAGCCATCATTGACCTGTTGCCTGGTTACGGCGTCACGGAAAAAAAGACGCACTCCAGCTCGATCCCCGCAGACGTTGCTGCGAAGGTGCGCAAGAAGATTCAGGGAGCCGCCGAAACCGAAGCGCAAGTGGAAGCGGCTGCCAAAGCGGAAAAAGAAGCGAAGGACGCGGCTGCGAAAGCCGCGCGGATGAGACCTGCTGCGGCCGTGGCCCCTCCACAAGCGAACGTGACGCCGGTCGCGGTGAAACCGACGGTTCCCACCGCGGCGGTGGCGAAGCCCATCGCGGCGGAAGGGCCCCTAGCTCCAGCGGCACCCAAGGTGCCGGCTCCTGTACCTGTGGTGACGCCACCGACCGCGAAGCCTGCTGCACCTGCAGCGACTGCGCCTGCCGGAGCGTCAGCAACGCCGGCAGCGGGGCGACCGGCACCGACACGATCCGTGGCACCGTCCGGTAAACAGCCTTCGGCTATGCGTCCCGCAGCTTCTGCGACCGGCGCCGCTCCTGGACGTCCCGGCGCTCCGGCTCGGCCGCTACCCACAGGAAATCGCGGTCCGCTGCCTACTGGCAATCGCGGGCCTTTGCCCGATACGTCGCAGGGTTCACGCGCAAGCGGTCCGCGTCCCGGGCAGCCGATGCGTCCACAGCAACCCGGCCAGGGACGACCATTCACGCCTCGATCCGGTGGCTCCGGCGGTCCGGGTGGGCCGCAATCACGGCCTTTTGAGCAGCGTCGCGGGCCGATGCCGACAGGCACGCGTCCCGGCCCACGCGCACCCGGACGTCCGGGAATGCTGCCACCGTTTCCGGAGAAACTACCGCCGAAGGCGGAGCCGGGGAAGCCACTTTACACACGCAAGCCGCCCCAGCGCCAGCGCCCCGTTGCAGATAAGCGCGAGCAAGAGGGTGAGCGCAAGCTGCACCCGACGCGGCAGCGTCCGGGCGCGGGCCGCAGCGCCGCCGCGGCAGTTATCGCTCCGCCGGAGCCGCGCCCGCCGCGCGACGTGACGATTACGGAAGGCATCACCATTCGCGAACTTGCAGAAAAGCTGGATGTGCGCGCTAAAGATCTCTTGAAGAACCTGCTCGACCGCGGCGTCTTCGCCAGCATCAACCAGGCGCTGGATGTGCCAACGGCCACGACACTTGCCGAATCGTTCAGCGGAGTGGTGAGCGTCGTCTCTCTCGAAGAGGAGATGGTGCTCGAAGTTGCCAAGGAAGAGACCAAGGAAAGTTTGAAGCCGCGGCCGCCGGTAGTGACGGTGATGGGCCACGTCGATCATGGCAAGACCAGTTTGCTCGATGCTATTCGGGAAGCGGATGTTGCCGCCGGTGAAGCGGGCGGCATCACGCAGCACATCGGCGCTTACAAGGTGGTCGTCAATGACCGCGCGGTGGTGTTCGTGGATACCCCGGGTCACGAAGCGTTTACACGCATGCGCGCGCGGGGCGCGAAGGTTACCGATATCGTGGTGCTGGTCGTGGCCGCCGATGACGGGGTCATGCCGCAAACAAAAGAAGCGATCGACCACGCCAGAGCCGCGAAGGTGCCCATCATCGTGGCGATCAACAAGATCGACAAGCCGGAAGCACAATTGGAGCGCGTGAAGCGGCAACTCACGGAAGCCAGTCTGATACCTGCGGAATGGGGCGGCGACACGGAGTTCGTGGAAGTTTCCGCGAAACAGAAAAAGGGCATCGACAAGCTGCTCGAAACGATTTTGCTGGTAGCTGAATTGCGGGAGCTCAAGGCCAATCCCGATGCGCCCGCGACGGGCACGGTGCTGGAATCACGCGTGGACAAGGGGCGCGGCCCAGTGGCTACCATCCTGGTGCAAAATGGCACGCTGAACTCGGGGGACTTCTTCATCTGCGGGTCGGTTTTCGGCAAAGTGCGCGCGATGTTTGACGATCGCGGCCGGGTCGTCAAGGACGCGCCGCCTTCGACGCCCGTCGAAGTGCTGGGTCTGCAGGGTGTACCGGATGCGGGCGACCTCTTCCAAGTCACCGACGAAGCCAAAGCGCGGCACATCGTCGAGTACCGCCAGGGCAAACAGCGCGATGCGGCGATGGCGCCCATCAGCGGCTCGCGCATTACGCTCGACCAGCTCCACGAGCAGCTGAAGGCCGGCGACGTCAAGGAATTGGGAATTGTGATCAAGGGGGACGTTCAGGGCTCCGTGGAAGTGCTCAGTGAAATGCTGCCGAAACTCTCGACTGATCAGGTAAAGCTCAAAATCATCGGTTCGGGCGTCGGCGCGGTCACGGAAAATGACGTGCTGCTCGCTTCCGCATCCGGCGCGATTGTGATTGCGTTCGGCGTGCGGCCGGATCGCAAGGCGCTGGACCTGGCGCAGCAGGAACATGTGGACATCCGCACGCACACGATCATTTACGAAGTCTCCGACGAGCTGAAGAAGGCCATGGAAGGCCTTCTCGAACCAGTGGTCACGGAAACGTATCTGGGCCGTGCGGAAGTGCGCAACACGTTCCGCGTCAAAGGAGCAGGGACGATTGCGGGCTGCTACGTAGTCGATGGCATCCTGAAGCGCGACGCGCAGGTCCGTGTGCTG
>QHZC01000143.1 GCA_003224515.1 Acidobacteriota bacterium | reverse complement strand
CGACGAATGCTTGCGTCGGACAGGCGTCGAGGCAACGCCGGCAGGTTCCGCATAAATCCGGCGGCAACTCGTTCGCCGCGAGTGTCGGTTCAAGATCGAGAGTAGTGAGAACGACACCGAGAAAGAAGAAGGAACCGAGTATCTGGTTCAGCAGCAGGGTGTTTTTCCCGAGCCATCCCAAACCAGCGTATTTCGCGAGCACTCGCTCCTGGACCGGTCCCGTGTCCACGTAAGCGCGCGCGTCAAATGGACCGGTAAAGCGTTCGCGCAGAGATTCCATGAGCGCGTTCAGTCTCTCCTGCAGCACATCGTGGTACTCGTCGCCCCAGGCATAGCGGGAAATCCAGCCACTCGACTTGCCATCTTCGCCGGGCCGCACAGGATCTGTGGAAAGCGGCTGCGCGGTGTTGTAGTTGAGCAAGCCGACGATGGCGCTCCGGATTCCCGGTATGCGGCGTAACCCCGGGCAAGCCACTCGGGCATGCGATTCAGTTCGGGAAATTTTTCCGCGCGCACTACGCCGCAGAGGTCGAAACCCAGAGATTTCGCCTCGTTAACAATCCACAAGGTATCGGCGAGCGGCATCATGAAAGAGATTGTGCCGCAGTCGAGCGAACCCAGGCGAGCCTCAGACTGGAGGGCTCGCTGGCGGGCGTGGCCAGACCGTGTTCGGGCTTGTGGGAGTGCGCCAGCAGGAGGACGACTCCCATGTTATGCTCGGGACAACCGGCCGGGTGAGCTCAGCCAAAACTCCGAAGAGCAGTGTTCTCGTCGGTAAACACATCGAAGACAGTATACAGCTTGGTGATCTGAAGAAGATCGCGGACTTTCTTCGTTAGGTGCAGTAACTTCAGGTCCCCGCTCTGATTCTTCACCGCCGTGAACCCGCTGACCAATTCGCCGATTCCTGAACTGTCGATGTAGTCGACGTCGGCGAGATTCAGAAGAATCTTTTTTCTCTGATCATCCAGCAGCCCCCGGATCGTCTTTCGCAACAGCGCGCTGCCGTCCCCGAGAGTGATCCGGCCGCTCAGATCCACAACAGTGACTTGCCCGGCATCGCGATGCGTCGCATGTAGTGACATCTATTCCCTTACGCTTCCTGTTGGGGTGTGGCGTTTTGCCCGCCTTGGCCATTCGGGGAGGCACTCCCCGGGGCGGGCAGTTTCTTTGACATCACGATTTCCGCGCCGCCCGTTCTGCCGGAAATCACATCGAACTCGTCCATGAAAGCACGCATCAAGAAGATCCCACGACCGGAAGTACTGAGCAGATTTTCCTCGGCGAGCGGGTCCGGAACGTCGGAAAGCTTGAAACCCGCGCCCTCGTCCAGTGCGTGAATAATCATCTTGTCGGCGGTGAGATCCACGGCGAGGTGGATTGTTCCCATAGTGAAAGGCATTGATCACGCCCTCGCGCACGCTCATCCCGATGCGGTAGCAATCGTCCTCGCCAAACCCCGCCGCTTCCGCCACGCGGAGACACATTTCCTCGGCGAGATTGACGCTTTCGACTTGCGTCTCCAGCATAATTTCGAGGTGCTTGGTGTCGGAAGCCATCTTTTATGTTGCTGCCGCCCCTGGTATCTCCAGTGTGAGCGCCTTATGGGTAACATAGCAGCGGAAAGGGAGTCAATGGAGCAGAACGGCCACCTCCTATGTAGTTAAGATGCTTTGTGCGGCAAGAAGGCAACCGCGGCAGGCGCATGACTTCCAGGACATTTTGCTGAAATTCGGTAGTTCATCCAAAAAGAGCTCGCCGTTGTGTCCCCGCGACACTTCCTCCGGTCGCGGCACGGTGCCTCCGCCAATCAAGCCTGCCTCACTGATGGTGTGGTGAGGCGAACGGTACGTCCGCGTGCCTAGCAACCCGCGGTTGTCCTCCAGCACGCCCGCCACGCTATGAATGCGTGTCGTCTGGATGGATTCCTCCATTCCGATCGGACCCACGGTCTACTTGGATTCCTTCGGCCCCACGCCATAAAGCGCCAGAACATCCGGCAAAGTCACAATACCTTCGAGGTGATGCACGTTGGCGCGGCTTACGACCGGCAAGAGGTCCAACTGGCAAGCGCCCATGCGGTCCAGGGCCACGTGGAGAGAGTGGTCTGGATGGACATGCGGAAAATCGCCCGCGTCGACAATCTCACTCAGCCGCTTGCTACCAAGACCATCGTTGTTGCCACGCTTCAGGTCTTGCAAGTTACTGACACCAATCACCCCACGTTCATCGCCGATGGGCCATGCACGGAATTCACTGGACTTCGATTTCTCCAGGGCCTCCAGAACGGTCGTCTCCGCGCTCAATACTTCCGTGGCGTTGCGCATGGCATGAACGACCTGGCGCTGCCCTCCCTGCTGCCGCGTTTCCGCCCTCGGCAGGTGGATGCCATCCTGATGCGCCAGGACCTCGTAGATGGGCTGCTTCTGGAATCGCGAGGAAATGAAAAAACTCACCAGATTGGAAATCATCAGCGGCGCACGATCCCGGCAAATGCCGTACCCATCCCCACCAGCGCGTAAGCCCCCGGTGTCGCGACGTAAGTTGGAAATAGACCCTGCGCCACGTTTCCAACGATGCCGCCGAGCATGGCTCCTAGAAACAAGCTCGGTCCAAAAATGCCGCCGGCGTTGCCCGAAGCGTAGCTTGTCGTGACTGCGACAAGCTTCAGCACCAGGAGCAGAATCATCAGCCGGAGCGCCATCCCTCCGTTCAGGACTTCGCCGACATGCTTGTATCCCACGCCCAGGAGTTGCGGCACGAACCAGCCCATTATTCCCACTGTCAGCCCGCCCGCCACGGGTTGGAGACACACGGTCTTTCTCGGGGAGCGCAGAAAGCGTGCCCGCATCCCAAGCAGGAGCTTCGTAAATGCCACCGAGACGAAGCCGCCGACAACTCCCAGTACCGCGTAAATTCCGAATTCCCCCGGATGAACCAATTGATATTGTGGCACCTGGAACAGCGGATCATTTCCCAGTAGCAATCGAAGCATCGCCCAGGAGGTTGCCGAAGCCAGCACCACCGATCCGAGCACCGGGGCGTGTAAATCTCCGACCACTTCCTCGAGCGAGAACAGTACTGCGGCGAGCGGAGTATTGAACGCTGCTGCGACCGCCGCTGCCGCCCCTGCGGGCACGAGCGACTTCACGTTCTGGGGACGCAGCCCAAGTTTTCTGCCCAGCACCGAAGCGATCCCCGCGCCCACTTGAACCGCCGGACCTTCGCGGCCGAGCGGAATCCCGCTGGCGAGCGTCGCAGAAGTGCAGAAAAACTTTCCAAAGACCGTCCCAAGTGAAATTCGTCCGCCCCGCGCATACAGGGCGGCCTTCGTTTGCGGAACGCCGCTTCCGCGAGCGTCGGGAAAGAAACGATACAAAAAATAGCCCATGACGGCTGAACCAGCCACGGGAACGAGCAGCCTCCGCCATGCCGCTCCCCCCGCGGGGCAGAGCCTGGCCCCGAATCGCTCCGTCAACAGGATAAAGGCAACAACGAAAGTACCCACGAGGGCGCCGATAAGCAGCGTCAGAATTAGTAAAACGTGTTCCTCCCGCTCGCGCAAGAATGATTTCCATTGCTGCGACGATGCATCCCGCCATGTTTTTCCGGCTTGCCCACCGGCACTTTTCATTCTGGAGGTTCCTCTTAATATTCGGGATCCTTCACTGGCTACATGGAATATTTACGGCGCCGCTGGGGTTCCCGTCTCGCCTTTCACTTGGCCGCCTGGCAGAAAGAATCTCAAACTCAGCACCTGCTCGCGTCGGCGCTCTTCTTCGAGATGCCGTGTGCGTGCCTTCAATAAGTCAGTCAAGGAGATAAGCCCAAGTAATCTCCCGGATGAGGGCTCCACCACCGGCATTCGCGTAATCCCCTTCTCCGCCATGCGATATACCACCGCGCGTAATGGCTCATCCGGGAGCGCCTTTACTGTCTCCTGGCGCACCAGTTCACCGAGAGTCCAGCGCAATACGGCTTCTCCCTCTTGCTCTATGCGCTGGAGAATGTCGCCGCGCGTCAGTACCCCAACGAACCGGCCCTCGGCGTTTGCCACAGGGAGCAGCCGCTGGCTTTGCGGGCGATCGGCGCGGAGGGAGTGCTGGAATTCCCGAAGCGCGCCCGCCGCCGGCAGCACCACGATATTCGTACGCATGACTTCGCGCACAAACAAGATTTCAAGAGGATCAACGGCATATTCACGGCTTAGATGATATCCCCGCCTGGCGACCTTTTCCGTCAAGATCGACCGCTTGAGCGTCAACACAGTGAACGCGTGTGCAATCACGCTCCCGACGAGTAGCGGCAAAAACACGTTGGCGTCGTGCGTCAGCTCAAATGCAAATACGATGCTCGTAAACGGAGAACGCATCGTGCCCCCGAGGATCGCTCCCATGCTGATCAGCGGCCAGAAGCCCGCGCCTTCGTTGGGCAGAAACATGGCTTCAAGGCCGCCGAGCGCGCCCCCCATCATCAGCAGCGGCGCCAGAACGCCGCCCGAGGTCCCCGACCCGAGAGACACGGCCCAGATGAACCATTTGACTAGCAACACGCCCAGGACCACTTTCGTCGTCACGCTTCCTTGCAACAGCGCGCCGATGGTGTCGTAGCCGACGCCCAGCGCCCGCGGAAAGATCAGGCCTCCCAAACCGATCGCTAGTCCGCCAATCGCCGGCCACCACATCCAGTGGATCGGCAACTTTTGAAAGGCGTCCTCGGCCGCGTACACGGAAAACGTAAGCAGCGCCGAAAGGACCCCCGCTAGGAGACCGACCAACGCGCAACCAAGCAATCCTTTGGGGCCGATGAACAGAGGATGTGCAAGCACCGGGAACAACGGCCCGAATCCCAGAATGTACCGGCGTACCACTGCGGCCACGGCACTGGCCAGCGCAACGGGGATCAAACTTCGCGGCTTCCATTCGAAGAGCAACAATTCAACCGCGAGCAAAACAGCCGCAACTGGCGAAGCAAACGTCGCGGACATCCCCCCCGCTGCACCCGCCACGAGCAGCGTCTTTCGCTCCGCGCTGGCGATCTTAATCGGCGCGCTCTGCGCATTCGTCGCCCTTGCACTGTTGCGATTGATCGCGTTGTTCACGAACCTATTTTACTTTGGTAGATGGAGTACGGCGATGGTTTCTCCGGTGGGCAACCATCTCGGTGTCTACAGCGTTTTCGTCCCCATCGCTGGCGCCCTGGTCATCGGGGTTATGGCGCGATACGGTTCGGAACGAATTCGAGGCCACGGAATACCGGGGGCCATCGAGGCGATTCTGATCAATGGCAGC
>QHZC01000665.1 GCA_003224515.1 Acidobacteriota bacterium | reverse complement strand
GACCGCATCACGGAATTCTATTTCGAGCACGTGGTGGAAAAAATGGCGCGGCTGGTGATCGACCGCGCATTGAATGGCAAGGCTTCGAACCCGTGGCCGCGTTGGGAAGAGATGCTCGGCATCGGGGCAGCCGCGGGATTCACGGGAGCTCCAAAGAGCGCCTCCGCCGGGCAGAGGTCAGCGGCCGCTCCGGCTGCGGGGGCCGCGCAGGGATCATAATGAAATGACTAGTGCCCCAACACCTTCGGTTTTGCCGCCTCCTCCCGCGGAGGAGTGGCATGCTATTTTGAAAGCCACGCTTCCGCGCGTGCCCGGGCTCCCGAAAGATTTGTTCAAGCGCATGCGCAGAGCCAAGCTTACCTTTGGCGATCGCGTTCACTGTCCTTTTCTGCGTCCGTTTTTTCTTTCCCCTGAAGACGAAGAGCGAGTGAGAACCGTCGCCGAGACCATCGCGGATCTCGGCGAGCGCATCACCAGCACCGCGCTCGACGACAAACATCTTTTTGCACAATTGCATCTTCGGGAGGAAGAGGAACGTCTCGCTCGGATTCCGACGGGATATGGACGGGCGAGCACGGCTTCGCGGCTGGATGCGTTTTTGCTTCCCGACTCGCTGAAATTTGCGGAATACAACGGCGAATCGCCGGCGGGTGCGGGCTACGCGGAAACGCTTGGTGAGATCTTCCGCGAACTCCCGGTGATGGGAAAATTTGAGCAGATGTATGAAGTTCACACTTATCCCCTCGGCGCCAAGCTCCTCGATGCTCTGCTGATGAGCTACGTGGACTGGGGAGGATCGTCCACGAAGCCGCAGCTTGCCATCGTGGACTGGGAAGACGTGCCGACCGTGAGCGAGTTCGAAATCCTCCAGGAACGCTTCGAGAAAATGGGCATCCCAACGCTCATCGCCGATCCACGCGAACTTGATTGGGACGGCAAATCGCTGGTAGCGCAGGACAAGAAGATCGATCTCGTCTACCGCCGCGTGCTCATCAACGACATCGTGGCCAAGCCTGCGGAGTGTTCCGCGCTGGTCAAAGCCTACTCCGCGAACGCCGTTTGTGTGGCGAATAGCTTCCGCTGCAAGATTCCTCATGTAAAGGCGTTTTTCGCCGTGCTGACCGACGAGCAAAACGGCGCGCTCGTCTCGCACGGCGAGCGCGAACTGATCCGCAAGCATATTCCCTGGACACGCGTTGTCGCGGACGTCAAGACGGCACACTACGGCCAGCCCATCGAATTGCTCGCTTTCATTCGTAAAGAGCGCGAAAACATGGTCCTTAAGCCCAGCGATGAATATGGCGGGGCCGGTGTGACCCTAGGTTGGGAAACCGGCGAAGCCGCCTGGGACGCCGCGATCGAGCTTGCACTTTCGGCAAAAAACGGCGTGTGGATCGCCCAGGAGCGCATCCCCATCCGCCGCGAGGTCTTCCCGTACATCACCGACGTCGGCAAAGTCGATTACCGAGACATGCTGGTGGATTTCGCTCCGTACTTGTTCCGCGGAAAACTCTGCGGTTTTCTCACTCGCCTCAGCGCCACCGGGCTCGCCAACGTAACCAGCGGCGGTGGCCAGGTGCCCGCGTTTCGGGTGTCACAGCATGACCATCTAGCCACCCGGGGACATTGATGAGCTGGCCTGGCCGCGTCTTCGGGGCCACGGTCGAATTCCAATACCCACCACGCCTATCCAATAACTATCGAAAAGGATGGCAGGCAGGATTAGGCCTACGGTGATGACCTGCCGGGTGTTTACGGGCTCGCCTACGATTGAAAGGCAAAGGTCAGCATCCTCGAGGCAATGCACCTCTTATTCTCAAGTGCCCGAAGAAGGGTAAGTGGATTCCCCCTGCACGGACGACTGGCCAAGAGGCCAGTTGAAAAAAAGACCCACCGCAATGCCGGTGCTAGAAAATCTGCGCGATTCAAGTAGAATTATTAGGATGAACTTTGGATCCCCGCAACCAGACTTGATGCCCGGCGCGCGGAATGCCGTGGAAACGTGCCTCGCTGTGGGTCCCGGCGAACACGTGGCGCTGATCGCGGATGAAGCCAGCCGCGCCGTCGCAGCCAGCATCGCCGCCGCGCTCGATGACCGACGCGCGCCTTATAGCGGATTGCTGCTGGAAGATTTTGGACCGCGCCCGATGGGCGCCGCGCCCGCGGCTGTGCTGGACGCCTTGGAAACCGCGGATATCGGCGTGATGTGTATGAAGCCTCAGCCGGGCGAATTGGGTGCGCGCATGGCCATCGTGAGAGTGGTCGAGCGCCGGCAGATTCGTTACGCACACATGGTCGGAGTTACGCCGCAGATCATGCGGCAGGGCATGCGCGCGGATTACAAGATGGTGGACCGGCTGAGCGACAGCTTGCGTGAACGCATGCTGCGCGCCGTAACCCTTACCGTAAAAACGGAAGCGGGCACGAGGATCGCTGCGCATTTCGACCGCGGCCTCGACTGGATAAAGACCAGCGGGCTCATCAGCCCGCGCTACTGGTCGAACCTTCCCGCCGGCGAAGTTTTCACCACCCCCGCAACGGTGGACGGCACCTTTGTCTGCGACGCCACAGCCGGCGATCACTTTAACGGAAAATATGGCGACCTCGAGGCCACTCCCTTGATGCTGGAGATCAAAGGTGCGCGGCTCGTCGGCGTCGCCTGTGCCCGCAAGGATTTGGAGCAGGAGTTCTGGGACTATTGCCATACGGACGAAAACAGCGACCGTGTCGGCGAGCTCGCTTTCGGGACCAACCTTGGGCTATCCGAGATGATCGGGATTTTGCTGCAGGATGAAAAATTTCCCGGTGTGCACATCGCCTTCGGCGATCCTTACGGCAGCCAGACCCACGCCGACTGGAAATCCAAAACGCACGTTGACGTGCTAACCCGCAATTGCGACGTCTGGATCGACGACGACCAGGTCATCGAAAAAGGCCACTACCAACTCGCGCATTTGGGCCTTCGCTAAAATCCTTCCGCAAAACCGCGAAACGATGACAAACAATTCTTAGAAGAGTTGCGCGATGTATTCCCGCATCTGGTGCTTCCAGTACGGCCAATCGTGACCGCCCTGCGGGCCCCAGTTGTCCAGCGAGTGGCGGATGCCTTTGCTGGAGAGAACTTCGGAGAGGCGGTAGGTAGGCCCGCTGTTCTCCCATGGACCCGTACCGGTGCTGAGGTGGATGTCACAGCTTGCGATCTGGTGATAGAACCAGGGATCGCTCGCATTCGCGAGGTAATCGACGGGATTGTTGAAATAAAAATTGTCGTCGTACATGCCGTCCATGAAGTTCCGCAGGTCGTAG
>QHZC01000141.1:7817-14784 GCA_003224515.1 Acidobacteriota bacterium | reverse complement strand
TAGTATTGTTATTTAGCATAGTTAACCTTAGACATGGCACGCACGGTCCCGCCGCAACTCGAAACCGACCCGCCCGTCACCGGGGAAACTTCCGACGGTTTCTATCCGACATCGGCAACGCGCAGGCGAGTTGTGCTGCCGTCTTTGCCGGAATCTCATCGCACCATCCCTTTCTCTTCCGGCGCTTCGTGGTTCCGCAAGATCCTGGCTTTTGCCGGCCCGGGCTATCTCGTCGCCGTCGGCTACATGGACCCAGGCAACTGGGCCACGGACATTGGTGGTGGGTCAAGGTTCGGCTACACGCTTCTCAGCGTCGTCCTCATTAGCAACCTGATGGCAATGTTTTTACAAGCTCTCTCCGCAAAGCTCGGAATTGCCACCGGACGTGACTTGGCCCAGGCTTGCCGCGAACACTATTCTCGCCGCACTGGTCTGTTTCTCTGGGTGGTTTGTGAGATCGCTATCGCCGCCTGTGATCTGGCTGAGGTCCTGGGTTCTGCCGTTGCGCTGAAGCTTCTCTTCGGCCTGCCGCTGCTCGCGGGGGTTCTCATCACCGCATTCGACGTTCTCATCGTTTTGGCACTTCAGGGGCGCGGCTTTCGCCTGGTTGAAGCTTTTGTCGTCACGCTCATCGCGTCGATCGCCGCTTGTTTCGCTTACGAAATCTTTTTCGCTCATCCCCTCTGGCGCGAAGCCGCCAGAGGTTTCATCCCCCGTGTCGAAATCCTCCGCAACCGCGAAATGCTGTACATCGCCATCGGCATTCTTGGCGCCACGGTCATGCCGCACAATCTCTATCTTCACTCCAGCATCGTGCAAACACGCGCCTTTGGTTCCTCCACGCGCGACCGGCGTGAAGCCGTGCGTTACGCCATATTCGATTCCACGCTTGCCCTCGGCTTTGCGCTTTTTATCAATGCCGCGATCCTCGTTCTTGGCGCCGCCGCTTTTCACACCCGCGGCCTTCACAACGTCGCTGAAATCGCCGACGCCTACAAACTTCTCAGCCCCGTTCTCGGAGCAAGTCTCGCCAGCACGCTTTTCGCTTGCGCGCTGCTCGCCTCCGGCCAGAACTCCACGCTCACCGGCACCCTGGCTGGCCAGATCGTCATGGAAGGCTTTCTCGACATTCGGCTCAAACCCTGGCTGCGCCGGCTCATCACCCGTTCCATCGCCATTATTCCCGCCGCCCTGGTCATTGGCTTTGCCGGAGAGAACAAAGTCACCTCGTTGCTTATTCTCAGTCAGGTGATTCTCAGTTTTCAGTTGCCTTTCGCGGTGATCCCCCTCATCCAGTTCACCAACCGCCGCTCCAAAATGGGAGAATTCGCAAACTCGCGCCTGACGACCGTGGTCGCCTGGGTCGTGGCCGCCGCCATCCTCTTCTTCAACGCCGAACTCCTCTGGCTCATTTTCCGTTCTGCCTAATCTCTAAGTTCAAGACAAGGTGTGGATTAGATGAGATCCTTCGCTCCGCAAACCCATACGGAGCGCAAAAGCCGCGCTTCCCTCAGGATAACAATGGCAACGGGGCGGACCTTCCAGAAAACGCGCTTTGGTGGACTCCGGCTCGTGTCTTTCTGCTGGATGATCTTTTCTCTGCACTTTTTCTGCACTTTCCTCCGCCTTTCGTTTGCCATACTGAATGTGCGAGAATTTTCTGGTCGCCATGTCCACCGACGCGCAGGCCAATCTCAAGACGCGCAAAATCCTCTTCGCTTCGCTCCTTGCCCTTATTTGCATCGTGCTCGTTTACGCCGCTTTCCAGCGAGACAAGCCGTGGATTGTTCCTGAGGAAGTCAAGAAACGGAAGAATCCCATCGCGCCCTCGGACTCCACTCTGAAGGCTGCCAGGGGCATTTACATGCATGAGTGCGCCCAGTGCCACGGCGAACACGGCAAGGGCGATGGCCCGGAGGCCATGATGCACGATCCACCTCCCTCTGATATCACCGACACCAGACACATGAACACTGTCACTGACGGCGAAATCTTCTACCAAATCAGTGAGGGCAGAAAGCCCATGCCCTCGTTCAAGAAACGGTTGACCGAAGATCAGCGCTGGGGGCTCGTTCTTCTTGTCCGCTCCTTCTCCGCTTCCTCCGCGCCGCCAATCCAGGAGAAGAAGCCTGATGCTGGCAAAAACGCAACCGCGGCCCCGAAAGAGTGATCTCTTGGCTTCAACCTCGCTTCCCAAACCCCGTGCCGCGGATATATTCTCATTTCGTCGTATTCACACTTTCAAGGAGACTCATGCGCAAGATTTTGCTCGTCGTTCTCTTCCTCTTCATGCTGTCGCCGCTGGCCTTCTCTGCACCAGGCGCAGTCCGATGCGGCAAATTACTCGATGTTCGCTCCGGCCAGACGCTTGCCAACCAGACCGTGGTCTTCGATGCTTCTGGCACGATCACCTCGGTCGGCTCCTCCTCTTCCACGAAGCTCCCGAATGGCGTCACCGCGATTGATCTTTCGAATGCCACGTGTCTCCCCGGCCTGATCGATGTCCACACACACCTCACCGGCGAGCCCACGAATAACGGCTACGCGGGCCTTGGCATCTCGGTTCCGCGCGCGGCCGTCACCGGCGTCAAGAACGCTCGCCTAACCCTTCGGGCTGGCTTCACCACCGTCCGCAACGTCGGTGTAAATGGCTACACCGATGTCGCTCTACGCAATGGCGTTGACGCGGGCGACGTCGAGGGTCCTCGCATGCGCGTCTCCGGCCCGGCGCTAGGCACCACCGGGGGACATTGCGATAACAGTCTTCTTCCTTCCGAATTTCACTACAAAGCGGAAGGCGTAGCCGACGGGCCCTGGGCTGCGCGCGCCAAAGTCCGCGAAACCGTCAAATACGGTGCCGATCGCATCAAGATCTGCGCCTCTGGCGGAGTCCTTAGCAAAGGCGATCAGCCCGGCACGCCGCAGTACACTCCCGAAGAGATGCAGGCCATTGCGGAAGAAACCCACAAGCTCGGACGTAAAGTCGCCGCCCACGCGCATGGCACGCAATCCATAAAAGACGCTATCCGTGCCGGCATCGATTCCATCGAGCACTCTAGCCTGATCGACGACGAAGGCATCACTTTTTGGCCAAGCAGCGCGGAACCTATCTTGTCTTCGACATCTACAACGACGACTACATTCTCCCGGAGGGCGCCAAGGCCGGAATGCTGCCCGAGTCCATTGAAAAAGAAAAGAAGATCAGCCATCTCCAACGTGAAAATTTCCGGCACGGCTATCGGTCCGGCGCGAAACTGGCCTTTGGCGCCGATTCCCGCGTCTATCCTCACGGCGACAGCGCGAAACAACTTGGCAAGATGGTCGCATGAAGCCTCTCGAGGCCATTCAGGTCGCCACTGTCAACGCCGCGGATCTGCTCGGCTGGGCCGACAAGATTGGTGTGTTAGAGGCCGGTCACTATGCCGATCTGATCGCTGTGAGCTGTGATCCGGCTTCCGACGTGCATGTTCTCGATTCCGTCAAGTTCGTCCTGAAGGGCGGCACCCTGGTGCGCAACGATCTCGCGGCAAAATAGAGGAAGCAGGGAACGGGGAGACGCGCCTGCCGCTCTACTCCCGATTGCTCCACCAATCAATCTATATGTTCGCCACACTCATTTTGGATCATCGTCTTGCATTTCTCTTCCTCGCCGCACTCAGTCTCGGCACGGCGGTTCCACTTGCCCTCGGCTGGGCTCGCGTTCTCCCCGAAGAGCCATCGCCATTTGGCAATGCGGAAGATTCGTTCCGCCGGACCAGGAACAGCCTGCCCGCGGCTGCACTCACGAGCAAGAGGCGCGATCCCTTCGCGATTGTCCTTCTGCTTGGCATCACGGTGAGCTATGCCTGCCAGCTTCCCGGAGTTCCGCACGGCATGGGCTTCAACGCTATCCCCACGGTGATTCCACATAGCACAGGTGGCTGGATTGAGTTTGCCGTCATCTGGTTTCTTGTGTTGGTTCCCGGTTTTGCCTCTGCCTACTCACTCCTTCGTCCCAGTTTCCTGCGTGTCCCGCTGATCGCCGCAGGCTTGCTGATTCTTCTACTCTGGCTACTTGCCGCTCCGCTTCGCGCGGCACTCGAAGCAGTCGCCTAGACGCATACATCAAAGGGTGTTAAACAAAGAGCGGGCCCGAGCATGGTCGACAGCTGCAAGTCCTCTTCACAACGTGATGGACGTAAAGTGATAGCGAAGCGCAAGGGTGAAATAACACCGATGAACAAAAACTGGATATGAGGCAGGCAGTGTTCGGGCGAGCTGGCCAATGGCAGCGAAGCCCACATCCATCAAGGGCACTGAATGTAGATCCAGCGGTTGCGCGTTGAAGGCGGTCGAGCTTAGCTCGGGAGATCTGTCACCGGTCTCGAATTCGAGACTGAGGAGCGAGAGATCGTTTCTGACCCCGTGGCAGAAGTCAGCAGAGGGCGTAGTAGCTGCGCAAGCAGTGAAGGCCCGAACGGTCCCTGCAAGGGGATAAAGGGGAGCGATGAGTAAGCGGCGCAACTCAACCACCGACAAGCGGCAGAAAAGCCAGTACAGTCTGGCCTTTCCGGAGGAGAGTAGGGGTGACGGTGGCTCGACCATGGGAACGGAAATTCCTGGGTTTCAGCTTCAGGAATCATAAACAGCCGAAGAGGCGCTTGGCACCGAAAGCGGTCGTGCGATTCAAGGAGCGAGTCCGGGAACTAACGCGGCGGACACGGGGTGTAAGCCTCGTCCAAATGGTCCATGACGTAGCGGAGTATCTCCGCGGATGGATCGGCTACTTCGGGCGATGCGAAACACCGGAAGTGCTCGCCACGCTGGAGAAATGGCTCCGACGTCGACTTCAGTCGATGGTCTGGAAGCAGTGGAAACGAGGCACCACGCGATATCGGGAGCTCCGCAAGCGCGGCATCGCTGCGCAGGACACCGCGAAAACGGCGGGTAGCTCCGATGGACCGTGGCACCTGACGAGCCCGCCAGCGCTGAAAATCGCTCTGCCGAACGCTTTCTTCGCCTCGCTCGGGCTTCCCGAGCTCACGGCTCATGGTTAGTTCAACGCGCCGAACCGCCGCATGCGGACCCGCATGTCCGGTCGTGTGGCACGGGAATAGAGGTGACTCTCTCCCCCATGCCGATCTCCGTGTCTCTGCGCCTCTGCGGCGATCTCTCTTTATGCCCGAGCCGCCTTCACCTGCCCCAGCGCGGCCGCAACTTCTTTCAAATCCGGCACCACCGGAATGTCATAGTTCTTGAACCACGCCACCTTTCCCGCTTTGTTCACGATGGCGATCGCCCGGCCCGTTATTCCTTTGTCCGCCAGGTACACCCCGTACTTCTCGCTCATCGCTCCCCGCGGATGAAAATCCGCCAGCAGTGAATACTTGATTCCCATCTTCTCGGCGAACGCCTTGTGCGACCACACGCTATCCACGCTCACGCCAAGCACTTCTGCGTCCAGTGTTTCGAACGCCTTCATATCGTTCACGAAGCACACATGTTCGTTCGTGCACGTCGGGCTCCAGTCCAGCGGGTACCACACAAGTACGACATTCTTCTTACCGGCGAAATCCGAAAGCTTCACTTCCTTCTTTTCTTGATTCAATAGTGTAAAATCCGGCGCCGTCTGTCCCACCGCGATACTCATACTCTTTCCTCCTGTGTGTCTCACGTCTCCCCCAGCATTTTACCCAATCCGCATGTCCCGTACCAAATTTCAATTCCCGACATTCTGACTTCCCCCCGGTCGTCGCCGCTCCTTATCCTGCTCTTTTCCGCGTGCTCTGGGTTAATTTCGTTCCTTCTTTTTGCCCTCGGCAGTACACTCTGCTCAGGAGAACTCTATGAGCGCCGAAGCCACTGGCCGCGCTCCCATGATGCCCCTGCGCGATCTCGTCCGTTTATACCGCTCTCACGCTGGCAATTTTGGTGAGCCGGTTGCGCTTTCCGCCTTCGGTTTGACGAACGCAGAGACGGGACGCCTCTTCTCCGGTTACGACGAGGACTATCATATCAGCCGCTTTTTCCAATTCTCTGAAGGCGCCGGCGAGAAATTCTCGATCAACGGAATCCCTGCCACTCACGTCTCCCTCGACCCCGAAATCGAAACGATTCTTTAGGACTCCATCCTTCCGTCCGCGCGATTATTTTCATTTGAAAAAATCTGTTTTTTGACTACCCTACAGCCACCTTGGAGGTGACTCGATGTCTGGTTCCCCGGCCCTCTTGCCGGAATCCCGGCTCGGTAGCACGCTGCGCCGCGACGCCTGGTGGATGGAGATCCTTCCCGTTGTCATTGTGCTAGGCGGTTTTGGCGTTTACGCCACGCTTCGCGCCTTTGAAAATTCCTACTATTCCTGGGGCCCGTACCTCTCGCCCTTTTATTCGCCGCTCATCGACCCGCAGCATCACTGGTGGCCTTTCTCTCCAGCCTTGCTGATTCTCGTTGGCCCTTTGGGCTTTCGTGCCACCTGCTACTATTACCGCAAAGCCTACTACCGCGCGTTTTTCCTCGATCCCCCCGGCTGCGCCGTCGGTGAATCTCCTCGCCGGAATTATCGCGGTGAAACCGCTTTTCCCTTCATCCTTCAAAACGTGCATCGCTACTTCTTCTACCTGGCCGTTCTCTTCATCGCGTTTCTCTCGCACGACGCCTTCCGATCTTTTTTCTTCGAGGGCCGCTTCGGCGTGGGTGTCGGCACGCTCGTTCTCACTCTCAACGTCGCTCTCCTTTCGCTCTACACCTTTTCCTGCCATTCGCTCCGTCATCTTGCCGGCGGCAAGCTTGATTGTTTCTCTTGTGCGGCCTTCGGCCGCTCCCGCTTCGCTGCCTGGCGCCTCTCCACTTTTCTGAACGAGCGCCACATGCTCTTCGCCTGGTGCAGCCTCTTCTCCGTCGGCTTCGCTGATTTCTATGTGCGCATGGTGGCCTGCGGGACCTTCCGGGACCTGAGGCTCCTGTGACCACAAACTACGAGACCCGCGA
>QHZC01000141.1:0-7697 GCA_003224515.1 Acidobacteriota bacterium | reverse complement strand
GGCCAACGTGGACGCTGCTGACGATTGGAAAACTCATTTTCGCGACACCATGCGTGGCGGGAAATTTCTCAACAACTGGCGCATGGCCCAGCTTCACGCACAGGAATCTCCCGATCGCGTCCGCGAACTCGAGCAGTGGGGCGCCCTTTTCGACCGCACCGAGAGGGGCGACATTCTGCAGCGCGCTTTCGGCGGCCACACCTTCAAACGCCTCTGCCACGTCGGCGACCGCACCGGCCTCGAAATGATTCGCACGCTCCAGGATCGCGGCGTTCAACAGGGCATCGACGTTTACATGGAGTGCACCGTCACCCGCCTTCTCATCGATGGTGGCCGCGTGACGGGTGCCTTTGCCTACTGGCGTGAGACCGGCCGTTTCATCGTCTTCAAAGCCAAGTCCATCGTCGTCGCCACGGGCGGCATCGGCAAAGCCTGGCGCATCACTTCCAACTCGTGGGAATACACTGGCGACGGCATGGCCCTCGCCTACGAAGCTGGTGCCGAGCTTATGGATATGGAATTCGTCCAGTTCCATCCCACTGGAATGGTCTGGCCTCCGGGCGTCCAGGGCATTCTCGTCACCGAAGCCGTTCGCGGAGAAGGCGGCATCCTGCGCAACAAAGCGGGCGAGCGTTTCATGGAAAAGTACGACCCCAAGCGTATGGAACTCTCCACCCGCGACGTTGTTGCCCGCTCCATCTACACCGAAGTCAAGGAAGGCCGCGGCACGGAACACGGTGGCGCGTATCTCGACATCTCTCACAAGCCCACCGAATACGTAAAGAAAAAACTCCCCAGCATGTATCACCAGTTCAAAGAACTTGCTGACGTGGACATCACCAAGAGCCCCATGGAGGTCGGCCCCACTTGCCACTACATGATGGGCGGCATCCGGGTGGACGCCGAAACGGCGCAGTCCACCATTCCCGGTCTGTTTGCCGCAGGCGAAGCGGCCGCAGGTCTTCACGGTTCGAATCGCCTCGGCGGAAATTCGCTCTCCGATCTGCTGGTATTCGGCCGTCGCGCCGGACTGGCGGCCGCTGAGCACGCCAAGCGCGCTTCCGCTTCTTCCTTCGACAACTCGCAAATCGATCAAGCCGAAAAAGAATTGCTTGCTCCGTTTTCCAACTCCGGCACGGAAAGTCCTTATGCTGTGCATCGTGACTTGCAGGAAGTGATGCAGAATCTCGTCGGGATTTATCGTACAAAAGAAGATTTGGAAAAGGCGCTCGTCGAGCTGGAAAAACTCAGAGTCCGCGCCGCCAAAGCCAGTGTCGAAGGTTCACGTCTCTTCAATCCCGGCTGGCATCTCTCCTGCGATTTGAAAGCCATGCTCACCGTCTCTGAGGCCGTCACGCACAGCGCGTTGGCCCGCTCCGAGAGCCGCGGAGCCCACAGCCGCATCGATCATCCGAATCTCGACCCTGTCTGGGAGAAGAAACACAACATCATTGTCCGAGAATCCGGCGCTATGAAACGTCGCGAAGCTCCCCTCGAGGCCATGCCCGAGGAACTCAAACAGATTCTCGCCGAGGACAAGTCGTGGCTATGGATTCGCCTTGGGTCAAGTTCGCAGCGCCGGAGACGGACGGGGAGTACATTGCTCTTCTCTCCCACTTGCCTCTCAACAAGTACCGCGCGATCCCGGGCTTTCTCCGCTTTTCGTCCCAGATCCAGAAGCAATTGCGCACCACTCCTGGAGTCATCGGGTACTCCCTCCGCGCCAAGTTGTTGAGCCGCAATTTTTGGACTCTCTCCGCCTGGGCAGACGAAAAAACTCTGATGAATTTCGTCGCGAAAATTCCGCACGGGCAAGCCATGAAGGCCATGATGCCCCACATGGGTCCGACCAAGTTCACCAAATGGAAGGTTCTGGGTTCGGCACTGCCTTTGCGGTGGGAAGAAGCCATGCAGCGTTCGAAAAAAGGGGAACTATCATGAAGGAAGCCACCGTACGCGTTTTTCGCGGCGATTCGAACGGCGGGCAAACTGTCGACTATCGCGTCCCCATCGCCCCAGGCATGGTCGTCCTCGACGCGCTCCACCACATTCAGGGTAACCTCGCTCCGGACCTCGCCGTCCGTTGGAACTGCAAAGCAGGGAAGTGCGGCTCCTGCTCCGCGGAAGTCAACGGCCGCCCCCGCCTAACCTGTAAAACTCGTATGGACGATCTCCCGCAGTACCGGCACCGACGTTTCCTGGAACTATCGTGTCAACCGTAAGATCCCTCCTTTCGAACCCCGCAAGGGAGTGGAATGGAAAATCTCCCAGCTCGATGTGGACCGCGTGCAGGAGTTTCGAAAGTGCATCGAATGCTTTCTCTGCCAAGACGTTTGCCACGTCCTCCGCGAACACGACAAGAAGGAACAGTTCGCTGGTCCGCGCTTCTTCGTTCGAATCGCCGGCCTCGAAATGCATCCTCTCGACGGCCACGATCGCGCCGGCCTGCTCAAGGATCAGCTCGGCCTCGGTCTTTGCAATATCACCAAATGTTGTACCGAGGTTTGCCCCGAGGAGATTCGAATCACCGACAATGCCATCATTCCGCTCAAAGAACGCGTGGTGGACGAGTTTTACGATCCGTTGACCATGCTGTTCAGGAAGATCCGCGGCCGGTAGCACAGCATGTGAGCTGTGGCTCGCAAGCTCGGTGAGCTTGCCGGGCAAGAATTCTTTGATGCTTAGGTTTGACTAACCGGGCAGGAAACCGGAGGTTTTATGGAACACCAACTCAAGTCGATTTCCACGGCCGGCATCCCCGAGGCCATCGCCAAAGTTGAGCTGTACCGTTATCTCAACGAGCCCGAAGAGGCCGAATCCATCTGCCGGGACATCCTCGCCGTTGATCCCGGGCATCAGCTCGCTCGCCGAATGCTCGGTCTTGCCATCACCGACCAATTTATCGGGGCCCCCAGCGATCGCTATACCGAGGTGCAATCCATCTTTCAGGGTCTCGGAGATCCCTACGAGCAGCTGTACTACACGGGTTTATTGCACGAACGCCACGCCAAGACCCAGCTCCTGGTGGGCTACGCTCCGCACATTCTCCTACCGCTGCTTGAAGAAGCCATGCGCTGCTTTGCCGAGGCGGAAAAGATTCGTCCGGCCGGCAATGACGACAGCATTCTCCGATGCAACAGTTGCGTACGATTGCTGCAAAGCCGGCCCGACTTTCATTTCGAGCGCGGGCCTGCGGCCTTTGATACCGAAGATATGCCGCCCATCAACTCGCCGGTGCGCCGCGCAGGCGACCATCACTGAACCGGTGGCGATTTCTTAGGCTGTGACCACGCGCTGCAATCGACGCGAAAGCCTTTCATGCTCCTCGCGAATTTGTCGCGGCAGGCGCCCGCCGAACCTCCCGAAAAACTGTTTCGAATCTTCCAGCTCCGGCTCCCAATCTTCGGTGTTCACGCGCAGCAATTCGTTCAGCGCTTCATCAGAAATCTTCAATCCGTCCAGCGTCAGCCCGCTCTTTGCAGGCACATAGCCAATCGGTGTTTCTTGCGCCGCGCCGCGGCCCTCCACCCGCTCCAGTATCCACTTCAGTACGCGTACGTTTTCGCCATATCCGGGCCACAGGAATTTTCCATCTGCACCCTTCCGGAACCAGTTCACGTGAAAAATCTTCGGAGGTTTCGGTATTTTCTTTCCCATCTCCAGCCAGTGCCCAAAATAATCGGCCATGTTGTAGCCGCAGAAAGGCAGCATGGCCATCGGGTCCCGCCGCGTGATGCCCACGTCGCCTGTCGCCGCCGCGGTCGTCTCGCTCGCCATCGTCGCGCCCACAAAGACCCCGTGCTGCCAGTCAAACGATTCGTACACCAGCGGCGCCACTCGTGCTCTTCGCCCGCCAAAAATGAACGCCGAAATCGGCACCCCTTCGGGCGCTTCCCATTTCGACGAAATGCTCGGTGATTGCTGCGCCGGCACGGTGTATCTCGCATTCGGATGTGCTGCCGCTCCTTTGCACGGGTCCCACGCCTCACCTTTCCAGTTGATCAACCCTGCCGGCGCCTCGCTGCCAATTCCTTCCCACCACGGCTCCCGCTGCGAAGTCATCGCCACGTTCGTAAACAGCGTATTCTTGTGCAGGGCCGCCATTACGTTCTGATTGGTTTTCATTCCCGTGCCCGGGGCCACGCCGAAAAATCCCGCTTCCGGATTGATCGCGTGCAAATATCCGTCCTCGCCGATCGTCATCCAGGAAATGTCGTCGCCCACCGTCCAAACGCGGTAGCCCTGGCTTTCCATCGCGGACACCATCATTGCCAGGTTCGTCTTTCCACAAGCGCTTGGAAACGCCGCGGCCATATACGTCACCTTGCCCCCGGGCGACTCCAGCCCCAGGATCAGCATGTGCTCGGCCATCCAGCCCTGCTCGCGCGCCATCACACTGGCAATCCGCAGCGCAAAACATTTTTTCCCCAGCAGCGCGTTTCCGCCGTAGCCCGACCCCACGCTCCATATCAATTTCTCCTGCGGGAAGTGCAGAATGTATCGCCGCATGGGGTCCAGGTCGCCCAGTGAGTGCAAGCCGGGAACAAACTCGCTCGAGGCCCCCAGCCGCTCCCTCGCCACCTTGCCCATCCGCGACATTATCCGCATGCTCGCCACTACATACGGACTGTCCGTCACCTCCACGCCCACCTTGCTGCTCGGCGAGCTCACCGGCCCCATCACGTACGGCACCACATACATGGTCCGCCCGCGCATTGCTCCATCCAGCAGCGCACCGACCTTACGTTTCGCCTCGTCCGGGTCCATCCAATTGTTCGTCGGTCCGGCGTCCTCTTTTTCAGGAGAACAAATGTAGGTCAGATGCTCGGTCCGCGCCACGTCATTCGGGCTGCTGCGATGCAGGTAGCAATTCGGGTAGGTCTTCTCGTTCAGCGTGTAGGAATCTCCTCCGCGCAACATCTCCGCAATCATCCGCCGGTACTCCGCTTCCGATCCGTCGCAGAACTCCACGCGCTCTGGCTTCGTCAGCTTCGCCGCTTCATCGACCCAGGTTTCTAGTGGAGTTGACACCCTGATCCCCCTGCAAGCCCAATATCTCGCCACTCTGGATGAAACCCCCGACCAGGTCGGGTCTTGAAACGAGCGGACTCAGCCGTGCCGGCAGACCTATGTAAGGTGGGGACTTCCGGCCAAGCTGGCAGACTTTTTGTGTCTACCCAAACACAGTCTATGTTACCCCTCGCCGCCCATGCAAGCCGCGTCGTGTTGTGGCGCCGCCTTCCAGGCGGCTTCTTTCTCTTCCTTATCTTTTTGGTTCATCATTTCTCCCCTGCTGTAAACTCGTCTCCCTTGTGTCGCTACTCTGAACTCGACTGCTTGCGCGTCGTACTCGTCAGTCCGCGCAATCCGCTCAACATCGGTGCCGCTGCCCGCGCCATGAGCAACTTCGGATTTCTCCATCTTCGTGTGGTGAATCCCTATAACCTAGCTTTCCGCGAGGCGCGCTCCGCGGTCGGCGCCGCCCCGCTGCTCGCCCGCGCCGAAGAGTTCAACACCCTGGCCGAAGCCGTTGCGGACTGCACGCTCGTCGTCGGAACAACGACCGTCGGCCTTCGTCAATTGCGGCACCCGGTCCGGCGCCTTGAGCAAGCCGCTCCTCTCATCCGCAAACGCCTTGCGACCAGCCCCGTCGGGCTCCTCTTTGGTTCGGAGAAGCGCGGCCTCTCCAACGAAGACCTCAGCCACTGCCATTGGCTCCTGCGCATCCCCACGCGCGAAGAGCATCGCTCCATGAACCTCGGCCAAGCTGTAGCCGTCTGCCTCTATGAACTAGCGCGTGCCCAAGGCGTCCCGAAACCGGAGAAACATGTCGCCGCCACCGCCGCCGATCTCGAGCGCCTCACCTCACTCTTGCTCGACGCCCTTCGCTCCAGCGGTTATTTGAAAGTGCATTCCAGCAGCTTCGAGAAGGGGCGCTCCGCGGCCCCCACCGAGGAAAAGATCCGCCGCCTCGTCCGCCGCCTGCACCTCTCTGCCACCGACGTCGAACTCACCCTTGGCATCCTCCGCCAAATCTTCTGGAAACTCGGTTCCGCCAAAGCTCCATCTGCGGAAACCTGAGCCGGGGTTCCATGAGCGACAGAGAACTGATGGGAGGAAAGAGCGCGGAGGCTTGATTTAGCTTAAGGTGAATTCGAGAAGATTGGCCTAAGGAACGTTGCTGACAAGCAGTTGCCAGTTCTTCGTCTCGGAAAAAATCTCTCCAGTGCCGTTGACGAATGCGCCGTGGGTCACGTTGTCATGCAGCAGTTGAAACATCATCCATGCCGTCGGGCAGCCCAGATAACCATACCCGCCGAGGAAACGAGGCACGGTGGTCGGCGCGCAGTTGGGCACACCCTGGGGAGGTCACCACGCGTTGGGCCGATCAACGTACCTTTCACTTTGATGACGCCCGCGGGCACCGCGCTGTAATCTGCGGCGATGGATGCTAGCCCCATGCCGATGGCGGCGGCGTCGGCGGCGAAATCGGAATGTGTGCGGATGCTAAAAAGCTTGCGGGGAATTTCAAGGACTGCTTGCTGCGGCCCGCGCGTGAAAACCGGCAGCATACTCAGCAACCGACGCCAAGCGGATGCCGTGGGCCTGTGCACTGCTGGCGGCATCCTTCACAATGTCTCCGTTCGCATAACCGAGCATGAGCGCGGCAAAAGTTCTTTGCAGCGGATCCGAGGACTGCTGCTGCGCGCGAAGGACCTCGACCGCAACATGGTCCGGCTTGATCTCCTTGCCAAGGGCCTGTTCGAACAGGAAGACGGCATCGAGCTGGGATAGAGGTTCGGGACCGCCCATTTCCAGAACTACATTCTTTTGCGGATAGATTTTCGTGGTCGCGGCTACGGCAAAGTCGGCGACGTCGAAGGCGGAAATGTAGCTGACTTTCGCTTCACCAGAACCGCAGATGCGGGCGGCGCCACCGGCAGGATCAAAGCCCAACGCGGGACTAAGCCAAGCTTCCATGAAATACGAAGGGCGCAAAATGACGGCCTCCATGGGGCCGGAGAGCAGGCGGGTTTCGCAATCGCGTTTTGCCGTGGACAGGGCGCAGGCTTCCTGGATATTTCCAGAGTAAGAGGTGTAGACGAACCGGCGAACACCCTGACGCGTGGCGGCGCCGATCAGGCTAAGAGTGCCCTCGTGATCCACGCGGCGAAGGCCCTCATCGGCGCCGCTCGGCATGGATGTGGCGGTGGTGACAACCGCTTCGACGCCGGAGCAAGCCGCGAAGAGTGAGTCGGGGCGAGTGAAGTCCCCATCGAGAACTTCAATTCCAGCGTCGAGGAGGCGCCCAGATTTGGGATGGAAGCGGCCGCCGCGCGCCAGGGCGAGGACGCGGTGACCGCGCTCCTTAAGTTTGAGAGCTGCATGGCCGCCAACGAGGCCTGTGGAACCTGCGATGAGAATGACCATGGCAGCCTCCGAGGGAAGCTCAGCGGTAGCTTTGGGGGACGGAGGGGAACCGGCGGGAGCGACTCTAGGCCTGTGAGGTTGAGGTGTCAAGCCGTTTAGGGAGAAATGTCAAAGCTCTTTAGAAATGTCCCCTTCCTTAGCTCTTTAGAAATGTCCCCTTTTTCTGTTCTGGTTCTTCGATCTTTTGTGGAGTTCGGCAACTTGCTTTGGCCCTCTTCGTTTGTTTCTTGGCCCCTTTTTTCTTTTCTTGTGCCGATTCCGTTTTC